>CBQVAZ010000055.1:0-12004 GCA_967720205.1 uncultured Gemmatimonadaceae bacterium
ATTGCCGTGATCGATGGCAAGGAAGCCGTCACGGTGGCGACGAGCCAAACGAGCACAGTGAACGGCTCGATGGGCTGGACATTCTGGTTCAACCGTGACGGAACCCACTTGGCTTACGCTGGCCGCGACGGGCAGAGCTGGGTGATGATAAGCGACGGAGTAAAGAGCCAGCCGTACAGAGAGATCGACTTCAGGCAAACTTTTCTGAACGGCAAGCGCCTCGTTTATCTCGCGCAAACCACCGACCAGCAATGGCACGTGGTGGTAGACGGTAAGCCGGGGCCCGGGTACGGCGGAATTCAATCCGTCCAGCTAACGGCGGACGGCCTTCATTACGCGTACATCGGCCAGTCGGGGCCGCAAACGGTGGCGGTTGTCGACGGCGTCGAAAGCAAGGGCGCCGGATTGGGAGTCAGCTATCTCGAGCTCGCTCCGGACGGCCGGTTCGCCTACATCGCGGGGACGAAGGGCCCGACCTATCAAGACCGGGGTGGGGAGGCGTCCCTGTTCGTGGGAGGGCAAAACCAAACGGCGAGCTGCGGAACCAAGCCTGGAATCAGCCCGTGCCAGACCTTCGCCACCGCGATCGCCATCGCGGCGGCCAACAGTTCACCGCAGGTACACGTGGCTTGGAGCCCGGACGGGAAGCGCTTCGCCTACGTGCAGTCCAACATGCCAAATCCCGGTGTCACTGTGATTGTGAACGGCAAACCGAGCGGTCCCACATACGGTCAGGCCGGCCCGCTGATGTGGAGCCCTGACGGAAGTCACTTCGCGTTCGTCGGGACCAATGGCAGCACGGGCAGCTTCGTGGTTGTCGACGGTGAGGAGCTTCCGTCGTATGGCAACATCACCGAGTTCCGGTGGAGCCCTGACGGCAAACGATACGGGTTCACGGGCTACGGCGGCGGGAAGGGGTTCACGGTTGTTGTGGACGGGAAGGAGCAGCCCAAAGCACAGGGCTACGGCGGGGGATCCTTCCGGTGGAGTCCCGATGGCAAGCACTTCGCCTACGGCGCTCAGACGAGCATCACAAGCTTTGGCGCGGTCGTGGACGGCGAGGTTAAACCTGGGATTCTCGAGTCGTTCTTTGCGGTGAACACGGTCCAGCCGCAAATCACCTTTCCGCAGCTGGTATTCAGCCCGGACGCCAATCACCTGGCCTATGTGGGCCGCAACCTCGACGCGACTGGCAGACCCGATGGCAAGGCGGCGGTGATCGTTGATGGTGTACGCTATGAGGGCCCAATGCAGTCGTACACGTTCCCGTCCTTCAGTCCGGACAGCAAACATTTCGCGACTATGATCACGACTGGTCACGGCTGGGTTGTGATGATCGATGGCAAGGTGAGCTCGAGCTATGAGGACATGCTCAAAGCCCCCATTGCGGCCTTCCGGTTCATCGATGCCCACACGCTCCGGTTCTACGGGATAAAGAGTGGCCAGATCTATCGCGTGACGCTCGACATCGGCTGACGCCTAACGCTCGCTCTTGTTGCTCGCCGTCGCGAAGCGGTCGTAGGACTAGCGTCGGGGCACTGGCGCGGCAGTGGCACGATTGACGTCCACTGCCACGACCTGGCCCGCAAACCGTCACATTGGCGCTTTACCGTTCGCGCGTAGCCGGTACATCATCCGGCGCATGGGAATCCCCGAATGACATCGGCCGTAGGCGTCAGCGTCCCGCGCAAGGACGGGATGGGGAAGGCGACCGGCCAGGCTCTATACGCCGACGACCTGGTCTTTCCCGGCATGCTTCACGCGCGGACGATCCGCACGACGATTCCCAGCGGCCGCCTAACGAACGTTCGCCTGGAGTTCGATACGACCGGCTTCACGATCGTGGATCAGCGCGACATCCCAGCATCCGGCCGCAACGTCATCGCCCTGATCGAGAACGACCAGCCGTGCCTGGTGGAGCGCGAGATCCGGCACGTCGCCGAGCCCGTCATTCTCCTGGCTCACGAGGACCGCGAGGCACTTTGGGCGGCTCGCGTCGAGCTGACGGAGGAGCCTGACGAGCCAGTCTTTGACCCGGAACAGTCGCACAAGCTTTTCAAAGAAATCCTGATCGAGAAAGGAGACGCCGAGCGCGCGATGTCGCGCGCGGACGTCGTTGTGGAAGGGACGTATCGCACCGGGCATCAGGAGCACGTCTACATCGAGCCGAACGGCGTCATCGCCGTTCCCGAAGATGACGGCATCGCGGTGTACGGCTCCATCCAGTGCCCGTTCTACGTACACAAGGCGCTCGTGGCGTTGTTAGGCAGCTCCGTGAGTCATGTGCGCGTCGTGCAGACGGAAACGGGCGGCGGCTTCGGCGGCAAGGAAGAGTATCCTTCGATGATCTCCGCGCACGCGGCGCTGTTGGCGCTCAAGGCGAAACGACCCGTCAAGCTCATTTACGACCGCGAAGAGGACATGCTGGCGACGACAAAGCGGCACCCTTCGGTCGTCAAACATCGGACGGGTGTGCGACGGGACGGGCGCATTGTCGCAATGGACGTAGACGTGTTGCTCGACGGGGGCGCGTATGTCACGCTGAGCCCAGTTGTGCTTTCACGCGGTGCCATTCACGCGGCCGGGCCGTATCGCTGCGCCGATACGCGGATCCACGCCCGAGCCGTCATGACGAACACGCCGCCTAACGGAGCATTCCGCGGCTTCGGCGCGCCGCAAACGCAGTTCGCCATGGAAGTGCACATGGACCGCATCGCCGAAGCATTAGGAATGGATCCGGTGCGCCTGCGCCGTCTGAACGCACTGCGTCCTGGTGATACAACGGCGACCGGCCAGACGCTTGGCAGCGACTGCAGCGCACACGAGGTGCTGCGCACAGCTGTTAGGCGCTCCGCCTTCACGCGCAAGCGCGCGGCCTACAAAGGGAGCAATCGCGGCATCGGCCTCTCGCTCTTCTATCACGGCTCGGGGTTCACAGGCAGCGGCGAGCTCAAACTCGCGTCGCGCGCGGCGCTGGAACTCACACCGACGGGCGTGCGGGTTCTGACCTCGAGCACCGAGATTGGCCAGGGGACGCGCACGATGCACGCGCAGATCGTCGCCGACACGTTAGGCGTGCCATACGAGACCGTGGAAGTCGCCGGTCCGGACACGTCGCTCGTTCCGGACAGCGGCCCGACCGTCGCGTCGCGCACGTGCATGGTCGTCGGCCGCATCCTGCAGCGTTGTGCCGACGAGATGAATTCACGTCTCCAGGGCCTAACGCCACAGGAATACCATAAGCAGCACGGGCCGCTGCGAATCGAAAAACAGTACGAGCAGCCCGACTGGATCGACTGGGACGACAGCACCTACCGCGGCGACGCATACGCCACGTACGCGTGGGGCTGCGACGTCGCCGAAATCGAAGTGGATCCCGTCACGCATGAAGTGCGTCCGTTGCGTTTGACATCGGTTGTCGACGTCGGCAAGGCGATCCACCCAGCGCTGGCGAAGGGCCAGGTCGAAGGCGGAACGGCGCAGGGATTGGGGTGGGCGCTCAACGAGGACGTCGTTATGCGCAACGGCGCGATGGCCAACGCGCAGCTCACGAACTACATCATCCCCACGACGCTCGACACGCCGCCGATCGACGTCGTGATGCTGGAGCATCCATACGAGGGTGGGCCCTTCGGTGCCAAGGGCTTGGGCGAGCTTCCGATCGATGGGCCAGCTCCGGCCGTCGTGAACGCCGTTAGGCATCTTCAGCTGGATATTCGCGCGATTCCGGCAACGGCCGAGCGCATCGCGGAGGCGGCGTGCATCTGACCGTCAACGGCGTCGAGTGGGAGCTGGCCGTTCATCCCATGAAACGACTGCTCGACGTCCTGCGCGAAGACTGCGGCCTCACTGGAACGAAGGAAGGCTGCGGAGAAGGGGAGTGTGGCGCGTGCACAGTCCTGGTCGACGACGCTCCGGTCTGCTCTTGTCTCATTCCCGTCACGCAGGTGTCCGATTGCACCGTTGTCACAATCGAAGGAATTGGTGACGATCATCCGCTGCAGCGCGCGTTCATGGACGAAGTCGGGGCCCAATGCGGAATCTGTACGCCAGGCATGATCATGGCGGCAGTGGCGTTAGGCCCGAAGCCGTCGCTCGAGCGTATCAAGATCGGCCTGGCGGGGAATCTCTGTCGCTGCACGGGATACGAGGCGATCTATCGCGCTGTGCGCCATGCCTCTCGTGTGCAAGTTGGCCCTGGTGGCGACAAGCTCCAAATAGGAACGGATAGCGCGTGAGGGGTCGGATCGGAGATCTCGAGCTGCGTCGGCCGCGCACGGTGCGCGAAGCGCTCGACGCCCTACAGAACGATCCTGAGCTCGTCCCGCTCGCTGGCGCGACGGACCTCTACGTGTCGCTCAATTTCGGCACACTGGAAGGAAAGAGGTTTCTCGATCTCTGGCCGCTGCGCGCGCTGCGCCGCATCACCGAAACTGACGATGTCCTCTCGATCGGCGCGTTGGCGACATACAGCGCCATGATCAAATCGCGCGCGGTGCGCACGCGCGTGCCGATGCTCGTCGCCGCGTCGCGCGAGGTCGGCGGCGTGCAGGTTCAGAACCGCGGCACGTTAGGCGGCAACATCGCCAATGCCTCACCGGCCGCGGACACGCTCCCCGTGTTGGCTGCAGTCGATGCCATGGTTGTGTTGGCGAGTCGCTCCGGCGAACGCCGCGTGCCGATCACGCGCTTCTACACGGGGTATCGCGCGACGGTGAAACGCTCCGACGAACTGATCACAGCCGTCGAGATTCCGCGCGTCGACGGTGAACAGTACTTCCGAAAAGTGGGGACGCGTGCGGCTCAGGCGATCTCGAAGGTCGTCATGGCGGCCGTGCGCGGTGCGACGCCACGGGTTGCGTTAGGCAGTGTCGCGCCGACGGTCGTTCGCCTCGCGCGGACCGAGAAGGCGCTGATGGACGGAGCGACGATCGACGACGCCGTGCGAATCCTCGAGTCGGAGATCCAGCCGATCGACGACTACCGTTCCACCGCCGAGTACCGTCGCCGCGTGGCCGGCAATCTGTTGCGGGAGTGCTTCGCCACGCGCGCCAGTGCGTGAAATACTGTTCGAGAGCGAGCGTGTCGTATTGCCGACTGGCATGGCTCCGGCGGCGATTCGCGTGGTGGGAGAAAGAATCGCCGCTGTCGAGCCGTTAGGCACGTCCCCGAGCGGCGCAACGCACGTGCACTTGGGCGACGCCGTGCTCGCGCCCGGACTCGTCGACACGCACGTACACGTGAATGAGCCAGGCCGCGCCGACTGGGAAGGCTTCACGAGTGCCACTCGCGCCGCCGCGGCCGGCGGCGTAACGACGATGCTCGACATGCCGCTCAACTCGATTCCAGCGACGACGACGGCTGCGGCGCTCGCCACCAAGCAAGCGGCCGCCCGCGGCAAGTCTCATGTGGACGTCGGCTTCATCGGTGGAGTGGTCGCCGACAACGTTGACGAGCTCCCGGGTCTTCACGATGCCGGCGTGCTCGCGTGGAAATGCTTCCTCATCGATTCAGGCGTGCCTGAATTCGCAGCGGTCGATGAAGCGACACTGCGACGCGCGCTCGGCAAGCTCGCCGAGTGGGATCTCCCGCTCATGGTCCATGCGGAATTGCCCGAGCCGATCGACGCCGCGAGAAGAGCCGGCCCCGTTAGGTGCTACGCGGACTATGCCGCCACGCGTCCCGCGCTTGCGGAGTCAGAGGCGGTGGCGCTCATGATCGGTCTGGCGACTGAGTTCGACGCACGAGTGCATTTCGTTCACGTCTCGAGCGACGATGCCGTGAGCCTTCTCCGAGCGGCGCGATCACGAGAGGTGCGCATCTCCGGCGAAACCTGCCCGCACTACCTCACCTTCGCCGCCGAGGAAATCCCTGACGGCGCGACGCAGTACAAATGCGCGCCGCCGATTCGGAGCGCGATGCATCGCGAGGCGCTCTGGAGCGGGCTCGAAGATGGAACGCTGAGTCTCGTGGTCAGCGATCATTCACCCTCGCCGCCGGCGCTCAAGCATCCGGAGACGGGTGACCTGATGGCCGCATGGGGCGGCATCGCTTCCCTCCAGCTGGGCCTGTCGGCTGTTTGGACCGGCGCACGTCCGCGCGGTATTCCGCTGGAGCGAGTCATCGGTTGGATGGCAACTCGACCAGCCGATCTCGTTAGGCTCGCTCACAAAGGGCGCATCGCGCCAGGTTGCGACGCGGATCTTGTCGTTTTCGACCCGGACCAGGAGTGGACCGTCGACGCCCGTCGGCTCGAGCACCGCCACCCGATGACGCCATACGACGGCCTAACGCTCGCGGGACGGGTTCGTGCCACTTACCTTCGGGGAACCCTGGTCTACGAGTCAGGGGAGTTCCCGCAGCTACCAGCGGGCCATTTGCTCGACAGCCGCCACGCATGAACGACTTCACCGATCTCATCGACGTTGCTTCGGAACGCCTGGGCGCCTCCGCGCTCATCGCGAACGACGAGTTCTTCGGGCCGAAGGAGCGCCTGATCAAGGCCGCGCCCGCGGAATGGCGCGAGGGAGTCTACGACGAGCATGGCAAGTGGATGGACGGCTGGGAAACGCGCCGCCGGCGCACGGAGGGCTACGACTGGTGCGTCGTTAGGCTCGGCATTCCCGCCATCGTGCGAGGCGTGGTCGTCGACACGGCCTGGTTCACCGGCAACTACCCGGAATCGTGCTCCATCGAGGCCTGCGAGGTCGACGGGACGCCGGCCCTGAGCGACCTCACCGATGCGCGACGTTCCAACTGGCGCGAGATTCTCTCGCGGCAGCCCCTGCAAGGTGATACGCGCAACGTCTTCGCCGTCGAGGACGCACAACGCGCGACGCACCTGCGGCTCAACATCTACCCCGATGGCGGCGTGGCACGCCTGCGAGTGCATGGCGAGGCGGCCCCAGATCCGCGCGCGTTGCGGCCCGGTCGCGAAGTGAACCTCGCTGCGATGGAGCTCGGTGCCTTTGTCCTCGTCTGCAGCGACATGTTCTTCGGTCATCGGCAGAACCTGATCCTGCCCGGGCGCTCCACGCATATGGGTGACGGCTGGGAAACCAAACGCCGGCGCGGGCCTGGCCACGACTGGACAATCGTTAGGCTGGCGGCCCGTGGCGCAATAGAACGGATCGAAATCGACACCGACCATTACAAGGGGAACGCGCCAGGAAGCTGCGCCGTCGATTGCTGCGACGCCCCCGGTGCGAGCAGCGAGCAGCTCACTGATGCTGCCACCGCGTGGTCGCCGCTGGTGCCGCAAACGCCGCTGCAGCCGCACACGCGCCACGCCTTCGACGTTCCCGGCGACGCAGCAGCCGCAACGCATGTGCGCTTGAGCATCTATCCGGACGGCGGGATCGCGCGCATGCGCGTGGTCGGACGCGTCACATAACGCGTGACGCTGGAACAGCTGAACGCCCTTTCGGCTGACGAAGCCGAGCGCACGCTCCAAGCGTGCGGGGAGAGCTCGCGCTGGGTGACAGCAATGCTGGCGCGGCGGCCGTTCGCCTCACGCGACGAGCTTCTGTCGAGTGCGGACGACGCATGGCGTGAGCTCGGGCCTAACGATTGGCGCGAGGCGATCGCCGGGCATCCGCGCATCGGCGAACGCGCGTCTACGCACGCGGACGACCGCAGCAAGGCATGGTCTGTGGAGGAGCAGTCCGGGGCCGCGGCAACCGACGCCTGGCTGCGACTGGAGCTTGTCCGAGCGAACAGCGACTACGAGGCGCGCTTCGGCCACACTTTCATCGTGTTTGCCTCCGGGAAGCCAGCCGAAGAGATGCTGAACATCTGCCGCGCGCGAATGGCGAACAACGCCGAGAAGGAGTTGGCTGTCGTCGGCGAAGAATTGCGCAAGATCGCCCGCGCGCGACTGGAAAAACTGTTAGGCGCCACGGAGGGAGCGCGGCCATGAGCAAGATCACCACTCACGTGCTGGATCAGACGGCGGGCATTCCCGCGCGCGGCGTCGCCGTGCGCCTCGAGCGCCTTACGAGCGATGGTACCGTCACTGCTGTTGCCAAGGCGCTCACGGACGACGATGGGCGCGCGGGCTCCCTCGTCCCTGATGGAATGAAAGTGAATAGCGGGACGTACAGACTGACGTTCGAGACCGCGCCGTACTGGCACGCGCGCGGGCTGCCGTCATTCTTCCCGGTCGTCACGATCGAGTTCGAGATCGCCGATTCGACGACGCATCATCACATCCCCTTGCTCATGAGTCCATTCGGCTACTCGACGTACCGCGGGAGCTGATTCATGGCGGCGATGCTGGATTGGGTGAACCTCGTCGTCCGCTGGGTGCACCGAACGGCAGGCATCGCATGGATCGGATCGTCGTTCTATTTCATCTGGCTCGACAGACAGCTGCAGAAGCCCGAACCCGGGCGCCCTGGGGTCGAAGGCGAAGTGTGGATGGTGCACAGCGGCGGCTTCTACCGCGTGGAGAAGCTTCGAGTCGGGCCTAACGAGGTGCCCGCCACTCTCCACTGGTTCAAGTGGGAGGCGGCGCTCACTTGGGCTACTGGATTGCTGTTGCTGGCTGTGGTGTATTACCTGACGGGCGGCGCGTTGCTAGTGGATCCCGCGGTGTCCGGCCTCGGCGTCGGTCAGGCGACGCTGCTCGCGTTAGGTACGCTGCTCGCGGGCTGGTTCGTGTACGACGCGCTCTGGCGATCGCCGGTCGCGCGACCAGAAGGCCTGGGTGCAGTGCTGTCGTTGTTGCTGCTCGCCGGCGTGACTCTGCTGTACTTTCGCACACTGAGCGGGCGAGCGGCGTACATACACGTGGGATCGCTGCTCGGCACGCTCATGGTGGCCAACGTCTGGCGAGTGATCCTGCCGGCACAGCAGCAGATGATCGACGCCACTCGGCGCGGCGAGAGTCCGGATTTCTCGTTAGGTGAGCACGCCAAGCGCCGCTCCGTGCACAACAGCTACATGACACTGCCCGTGCTCTTTCTGATGCTCAGCTCGCACTTCCCGCAGACGTACGGCAATCGCCTCGGCTGGCTGATCCTCATCTTGCTTGGGATCGCGGGAGCGACGGCGCGCCACGCGATGATCGGCCGCGGACCGCGGCGCTTGTGGGCGTTGGCCCCCATGGCGGTGAGCTTTCTGGCCGTAGTGGCAATCGCGACTCCGCGAGGATCGGGCGCGGCGACGGCTGGCAGCGAACAAGTCTCATTCGCAGAGGTGCGTAGCATCATCAATGCGCGCTGCCTGCCGTGTCACTCGGCGTATCCGACGGACGACACGTTTCGCGTGGCGCCTAACGGTGTGATGTTCGACATGCCGCAGGAGATCGAGAATCGCGTGAGCCGCATCGGCGAGCGCGCCGCCGTTCAGCGCACGATGCCTCCCGGCAACAAAACTGAAATGACCGACGAAGAACGCGAGCTGCTACGTCGCTGGATTGCCGCAGGCGCAATCGTGCGCTAGAAGGGGTCTGACCCCTGTCATCGTTGGACTAGGGTTACCACTAGTTACTCCGGTTCAGCTTGTGCCTCATAATTGATCCAGCATTTGGCAGACTGAGGATGGCGACAGGTTAGACGACGGGGGGAGCAGCCATGCGCGCGCACGACGCGGTGTCAAATCACCCACGCAGTGTTTCTCGCCACACGGGCTGGTTGGTAGTTGCAGTCCTCGCGCTCCTCGGCAGCGGAGGATGTTCTGAGGCGACCACCGAGCTACCTCAGCCTCAAGGACCGGTCAGCGTAGTCATCGCACCGGCCGATCTGAGTCTCTCAATTGGTGAAGTCGCCACTCTGACAGCCGAGGCGCTCGACGCCAAGCGACAGAGAATCAACGCCACCTTCGTCTGGTCGTCCGCATTTCCCGCCGTTGCGACCGTGAGTAGCGTCGGCGTCGTCACGGCTGTCGGCGCAGGCAGCACAACGGTGAGCGCCCGAACAGGAGCGGCAACGGGCGCCGTGACGGTCACAGTAACGGGCCCTCCCGTCGCGATTTCTATTTCACCTGTGGACATGGCGATCGCCCTCGGTAGCAGCGATCGCCTCACCGCGCGCGCGGTCAACGCCCTTGGGCGGACGGTGAACGTGCCTTTTGAATGGACGTCAGCAAACCCCGCGATCGCGACCGTTGGCAGGAATGACGGTGTGCTGACTGGGATCGCGCTCGGCAGCACGACTGTGACGGCCGCGGTGGGCGCCGTCCGCGCGACCGTGAGCGTGACTGTAGAAGCGGCGAACTATCTAGCGCAGTGGGCTTACGACGCGTCTGCCAGCACTCAATACACGACTTCTGAGTGGTCCGCCGCGCAAGCGACAGGAATGCCTAACGTTTTCGAATGCGCAGATGACCCGCTCGCATGGGCCTCCGCGGACACGAACTTGGACTGGCTGGAAGTCACGTACGCCCAACCCGTCCGGCCAACGAAGATTCACATCTACGAAGTTTGGGCGGTCGGCTTAATCGTGAAAGTCGAGGTGAAGGACGAATTAGGGAGCTACCATGCTGTCTATTCGGCGGCTCCAACAGGCAGCGACCGCTGCCCGCGCGTCCTTGCAATCGACGTCACGAACGTAACGTTGAAGGTGGCAGCCGTGCGCATCACAGTCGACCAAAGAACAAAGCGAGATTGGGCGGAAATCGACGCCGTACGACTGAGCGGCTATCGCTGAGTACGCGCCGCTAGAATCCGCACGAACGATTTCCCCTGCAGTTCTTCGATCGTGAGACTTGAGCGCGAGGCGGCATCGTCGGCCGTGATCGCGCCTGACTCCACGGCGCGCAGGAAATAATTGAGCAGACCCTGGCCGGTCGCGGCGTCATCGAAGACGTCGCCAACCAGCGTGGCCTGCGCCGCGCGCGCCACGAAATTGCGCAGGCGCTCGCCGGCTTGATCGAGGCCTTCCAGAAAAAAGGCGAAGAGCGCCGCATAACGAGTCGGAAGTTGTGCGGGGTGCAGATCCCAGCCTTGATAGAATCCGTTCGCCAGTGAATGCCGCACGTCATCGTAATGCAGCCGCCAGGCGCGATGCACCGCCGCAGTATTCTCCGCCGGGCGTTCGTTAGGATACGGCGCCACTGGAAGAACCGTCGTCGAGCCGTCCGACATCCAAACCCCGGTCGACGCTAGCGCGGCCTGCATTGTGCGTAGCGCGTACTGACAGGCCTCGTGCCGCATCAGCTGATAGGCCGCGGTGATGCCGCAGCCAGCGGTGTAATCGTATGTCCCGAAGTGCGCCGCGCTGATGCGACCTTCGCCGGCGTCGATCAGAGCGGGAATCGTGCAGCGTCCCGTCGCATCGACGATGATCTGTGGCATCTCGACCATGATCTCGAACCGCAGCGTTCCGCGCTGGAGACCGAGTCGCGTCTCCAGCTCGCCTAACAACGCTGCCGCATACATCACCTGCTCGACGACAGTGATCTTGGGAACAGTGATGACGAGCCCAGAGGGTGCGCGTTCGCCTAACTCGCGCGTGAGCGTTGTGAGAAAGACGTCGAGTGTACGTATGCTGCGCCGTCGCCACTCTTCGTTGAGTGGCTTTATGCGGATGCCGATGTACGCCGGCAGTGTGTTGGCGCTCGAGCCCTTGGCGACCTCGCGAGCCGCCTGAGCGACGTGGCCGTCTTCTTCCGTGTCCGGTCGTGCGCCGTACCCGTCCTCGAAATCGATGCGAAAGTCCTCGACAGGCTCGCGCTTCAGCTTCTCGCGGACGCGATCGTACACCTTGCTCGCCAACGAGTCGTTAGGTGCGCGCCCTTCGCTCAGGCCGATCGCCTGTGCGAAAGTCTCGGCGTCCGGCGCGTGCTCGTCGAGCGCGCGCAGCGCGACGTCGCCCAACTTGCGTGCTGTATCGGAACGAAAGAGATGCCCGCCGCCGTACACCGTATGAACCGGCTGGCGTGCTCCACTCTCGCCCGGGTGACGGCGACTGAACGCGAGATTCGCGTCGCGTAAGGCGCGGACGTGATCTGACAAGTGCTCGTCAGGCAGGGACAACGTGACTGGCGTGGACATGGCGCGGCT
>CBQVAZ010000056.1:0-11604 GCA_967720205.1 uncultured Gemmatimonadaceae bacterium
TAGGCACCCACCACGCCTTGTCACCGCTGTTCATGTTGTACGCCGTGATGCCGCCATATTGCTTGGGTTTCACAATCGACACACCGCCGATCGACGACATGTTGCTGCGTCCCTCGAAGTCACCGCCGCGATCACCCGCCGTCGGTGGCTTGTAGCCAGGCGGTGGCGGGAGCGCACCTAAAAAGCCACAGTTGTCGCGCGGCGAACTGTAACGGAACTCGGAGCACGGATCCTTCTGCACTTGAATGGTGCTCATTCCGGTCTGCGAGCCGACATACATCATCCCTGTCTCGGGATCGATGGCGGCGCCGCCGTCGATATTCACGCCGCCGCTGGCGCCCGGCGCATACCAGGAGCACTTGTGTGGCGTCGTTCCATCCAGGGCAGCAGAGGCTGGGATGTAGTACGGTCCCATGCGACAGGTCTTCGCGAGCTTCATCGCCGAGTCCTTGATTGCCGGCGTGTAGTCGATCACGTCGGATTCGACGAGTCCCTGCTGCGAGAATGGCGGCGGTTTGCTCGGTATCGGCTGCGTTTTCGCGGTTTGCTCGCCAGGAACCTCGGCTTGCAACACAGATGTTTCGACGATCGGCCAGATCGGTTGCCCCGTTAGGCGGTCGAAGACATACACCCAACCTTGCTTCGTCGTCTGCGCGATCGCGCGGCGCCGCTGACCGTTCACCGTGATGTCGATCAGATTCGGCGTCATCGGCGTGTCGTAGTCCCAGATGTCATGATGCACCATCTGGAAATGCCATTTGCGCTGGCCCGTTTTGACGTCGATCGCGACGAGGCTGTTGCCGTACAGGTTGTCGCCGGGACGATGACCGCCATACTCGTCGAGCAGCGGCATGCCAACGGGGATGTAGACGAGGCCTAGCTCCGGATCGGCTGCGTACAGCGCCCACGCGTCGTTCTTCCCTACCCCTTCGGTTCCCACTTTCGAGCCGTTCTTCCAGGTCTCAGCGCCGAATTCACCGGGCTGCGGGACGAGATTGAATTTCCAGAGCTGTTTCCCCGTGCGCACATCGAAGCCGCGGATGTAACCCGGGATGTTTCTAAAGCGGATCGGATAGTAGCCGTGAATCGACGAGTTACCGACGACGATGACGTCGTTCACGATGACCGCCGGCGAGCTGTTGGCGATCTGGCCTAACGAGGGATCGATGCCGATGGTGCCGTCGGCCCCTGTTTTCGTTTGCGGATCCCAGGTCTCGCCAGGTTTCGCTTTGCGGGCCGGTGCCGCGTCGCTGATAATCAGCGAGCCCGTGTCGTCCACCGCGAGCGGAACGAGCGGGAGACCGAGTCCGTCCATCAAGTCGACGACGCCATCCTTGCCGAACTTGGGATCGGGGGTTCCGGTCTTCGCATCGAGCGACGCTAGGTGGTAGCCGGGCGTGACGACGACGACACGCTCATTGCTTCCGTCGGTCCAATACGCGAGGCCGCGCCCCGCGAACTGCCGCGGTGCCTTTTGCCATCGGATGCCTTCGTCCAATCGCCACATCCAGAGCGACTCGCCATTCGCCGGATCGATCGCGACGGCGACGCGCCGAGTCGTCGCGACTGTGAAGAGACGACCATTGGCGTAGAGCGGCGTTGTGCGATAGTACTCGTCGCTGCCGAATGCGCCGGCGTTCCACTGCCACGCCACTTCGAGCGAATTGAAGTTGCTGGCGTTGATCTGGTCCAGCGGCGAGTAGCGTGTGCTCCAAAGATCGGCCCCCCACACTCGCCATTCGCCAGGCGCGTTCCCGCGGACGAGCTGCGGTCCCTGAACGGCACTCGAGGAGTCGACGCGCATGAAGAAAACGGCAATCAGCGCGGCAGCCCCGAGCAGGGCCGCGCCTAACGAGCCAGCGGCGGGCAATCGAATGCGCATAGAGCTCCTCGAAATGACAGTGTACCTTTTGCGTTCGCTGATAGCTGACAGCCGTCCGCTGACAGCCGACAGCTATCAGCAGCAGTTCAGCTAATCTTCGTGCTGCACCGCGCTGAGCAACCCTTACTTCGCTGCCTTCTCTATTCGAATCCTTCGCAACACGGCGACATCTGTTGAAAGCTCTTCAGAACCGGACGGTAGCTTGTTCATCCGCAGCAGATAAGCGACCACATCTGCATACTCCTGTGGCCTCAGGCTCCCTGGTTCATTCTTGGGCATCCGCTCCTGCACGTACTCGAACAGGTCCGACAGGAGACGGCCTCCCCACCACGAGTCGAAAATTGCCCCGGTGTGCGATTCTGGGGTGTGACAGGACCGACATTGCAGGGCGTACAGGTCTCTCCCACGCGTAGCTTGGGCGTTGGAATAGACGCCAGAACTGGCCGATCGCTGCGACTCAGCCGAGTGCTGAGCCGGCACGGAGTTCCATGGCCCGACCAGTATGCCGGCGAGTAAAAGAAGGCGATTGGGAACGCTGCGCACCGCTGAACGATAGTTGCTGGCGTCGCCCCGTACGAGCCTCCAAGATGGGGCCGCGCAGGAGGATGAGATGCGCAGGGGTCGAATACGCCACACTCCGTAACCTTGACTGAAAGGTGACGACGAGCTCAAGCGATGCATTCGCAGCGGCAGGTCGTAGCAGCGACCAGATCGCGCGCACCTACTACGTGATCGCCGGCGTCTACACGCTGTCGGCGTCGTTGATCTGGGGCGTCAACACGATCTTCCTGCTGCGATCTGGACATCTCACGCTGCTCGAGGTGTTCATTGCCAACGCGATCTTCACCGGGAGCATGGCGGTCTTCGAGGTGCCGACGGGGATCGTCGCGGACACGCGTGGTCGCCGCTTCTCCTTTCTTTGCAGCGTCGCGGTGCTCCTTGTCGGCACGCTCGCGTACGTCGGCGTCCCGGCGTTAGGTGGCCGCTTCGTCGCCTTCTGCGTCGCGTCCGTCGTGCTTGGACTCGGCTACACCTTCTACTCGGGCGCCGTCGAGGCGTGGCTCGTGGACGCGCTCAAGGCGTCCGGAGACCGCGAGCCTGTCGATCGCGTTCTGGCGCGCGGTCAGTTGGTTTCGTCGGCGGCGATGCTTGTCGGCGCAGTCGCTGGTGGACTCCTCGCCAGCTGGAGCCTCGCCGCTCCCTACCTCGTTCGCTCGGCTCTGCTACTCATCGCCTTCGTCGTTGGTTATGTCGCGATGCATGACGTAGGATTTGTCGTGCGCGCACTCCCAATGCGCGAGGTTGGCGCCGAGATGGCGCGCATCGGCCGCCAGAGCATCAGGTTCGGCTGGAATGAACGCCGCGCGCGACTGGCAATACTCGCCGGGGCCGCGCCCGCCGTCTTTCTCGAGTGGGGTTACCATGCGTGGCAGCCATACTTCCTTCAGCTCGTCGGTTCGGGGGCTATTTGGATACTTGGCTGGATCGCAGCGGCCATAGCGGTGGCGATGATGTTAGGCAACTGGCTGGTCGAGCGCATGACGCGGTTCTGTGGGAAGCGCAGCACACTCTTGTTAGGCGCCGGGGCCGTGTATGCCGTAACGGCGATCGGCGTAGGGCTGGCGAATTCGTTTGCGCTCGCCGTCTCGCTCTACCTCATCGGCATGATGAGCTCAGGCGTCTTCCAGCCCGTCCGCCAGGCGTATCTGCATCAGGTCGTGCCTAGCGAGCAGCGCGCGACGGTGCTCTCGCTTGCGTCCTTGGTCTCGAGTACGGGGAGCATGTTCGGCCAAGGTGGACTTGGTTGGGTCGCGGCCCGAACTTCCCTGGCCGCAGGTTACGTTGTTGGCGGCGCGATCACCGCGCTCGCGATTCCACCGGTGCTCGCGATACGCCGACTCGGCGGCGTCGCAGACATGATCATGGGCAAGGCAGGTCGCTACACAGTGTGTGCGAGTCTCGCGTTGCCCGAAGGGGTCGCGGTGGGCGCTCAGCGCGACGTGGAAGTAGTTGCAACAATACCCATTGAGAGAGGTCCGCAGGCTGCATGAGTACGCCGGTCATACTCGCTGTTGACGACGAGCCCGAAGTTTTGAATGCGGTCGAACGCGATCTGCGAATGCATTACAGGCCGGACTATCGCGTCATCAAGGCCTCGTCAGGCGAGCAAGCGCTGGAAGCGACGCAACAGCTCAAACAACGCGGCTCGCCTGTCGCGTTGTTTCTCGTCGACGAGCGCATGCCGCAGATGACAGGAACGCAGTTCCTGCTCGAGGCGCTCAAGCTGTATCCGGAAGCGCGTCGGGTGCTCCTAACAGCGTATGCGGATACTGAAACCGCGATCGCCGCGATCAATCAGGTCGGGCTCGATCACTATCTCATGAAACCGTGGGAGCCGCCTAGCGAGCGACTCTATCCGGTACTCGACGACTTGCTGAGCGAATGGTCTGCGCGAGTGCGACCTCCGTTCGACGGCATCCGGGTGGCCGGCACCGCGCTGTCGCCGTCGACCTTTCTCATCAAAGACTTTCTTTCTTCGAATCAGATTTCGTATCAGTACGTCGATCTGGAGAGCGACGCGCCCACGCGGCAGCTCGTGAATTCGCTGCCTGACGGGATGTCGCGGCTTCCGGTCGTGTTTTTCACAGATGGCACGACGATGGTCAAGCCGACTACGCGCGAGCTGGCGGAGCGTCTCGGGATGCAGACGCGCGCGACGCAAACGACGTACGATCTTGTCATCGTCGGCGGCGGGCCCGCTGGTCTCGCTGCGGCAGTGTACGGAGCCTCGGAAGGTCTCCGAACAGTTCTTGTCGAATGCACAGCGACCGGTGGTCAGGCGGGCACCAGCTCGCGCATCGAGAACTATCTCGGGTTTCCGGCCGGGCTCACTGGCGGTGATCTCGCGCGGCGAGCCACGGTGCAGGCACGGCGCTTTGGCGCTGAAATCCTAGCCACACAGGAAGTCGCGCAGATCCGGCGCGCCGATCCATTTCGCACCGTGAAGTTGGCTGACGGGACTGAGCTCTTCGGTCGCACGATGCTGATTTCATCAGGTATGGAAGTGCGCCGGCTCGAGGTGCCCGGGATCGCGGATTTCGTTGGCGTCGGTGTCTACTACGGCGCGGCGCTGACCGAAGCCTCGACCTATCGCAACCAGGACGTGTACATCGTCGGCGCCGGCAATTCAGCCGGCCAGGGGGCGATGTTCTTCTCGCGCTACGCGCGCAAGGTCACGCTTGTCGTGCGTGGCGAATCGCTGGTCGACAGCATGTCGCGCTATCTGGTGGACCGAATCAAGGACACCGAGAACGTCGAGGTAATAACCAAGACAGTCGTGGCGTATGTCAAAGGGAGCGGCAAGCTCGAGACGCTCACGTTAGGCGATCCCTCGACTGGATTGACGAAAGAGGTACCGGCCGCGGCGCTATTCATATTCATCGGCGCTGCGCCGCGCACGAATTTCGTCGCGGGCGTCCTGGAGCGCGACGCGCAGGGCTTCATCCTCACGGGTCGCGACCTGATGGTCGAAGGAAAGCCGCCGAAGGGATGGAACCTGGATCGCGATCCGTTCCTCTTCGAGACGAGCATACCGGGGATCTTCGCGGCCGGCGACGCGCGCCACGGATCCGGAAAGCGCGTCGCCTCCGCAGTGGGCGAAGGGTCCGCCACGGTGAGCATGGTGCACCAGTACCTGGCGACAGTCTGAGTCCGCCATGACACGCGACGAGATCCTCGTTAGGCTCGCGCAGCATCGCTTGGTGGGCGGCGCCCCGCGCGCTGAGCACGAGTGGTTGGTCGCTCATGGTGAGTGGCGCCATTTTCCAGCGGGCGCCATTCCGTTCCGCAAAGGCGAGCGCGCTGGCGAACTGATGATCGTATTCGCCGGGCGCTTCGGCATTCATGTGGACGAGCGCATCGGTTGGCGACGCGTGCTGGAGTGGAAGGGAGGCGACCTCGCCGGCATCATCCCGTACTCGCGCATGGTCGGCTCACCTGGAGACATCGTCATCGAAGAGGACAGCGAAGCACTCGGCATTCACGAGAATCTCTTCCCCGAGATGATCCGTGAGTGCCCCTTCGTAACAGCCGCTGGCGTGCACGTGATGTTGGATCGCGCGCGCACGTTCAATTCGGCGCAGTTGCAAGACGAGAAGATGATTTCGTTAGGCAGAGTCGCGGCGGGACTCGCACACGAGCTGAACAATCCGGCGTCGGCGGCTGTGCGCGGCGCACAGCACCTCGCCGAAGGTTTGCGCGAGGCGGACGCGGCTGCGCGCGCCCTAGGCGCGCTCGGGCTGACGCCACAGCAGAACTCGGCAATCTCGGGCGTTCGCGAGAAGTGCCTCGACAGCGCCGCTCCCGCTTCGCGCTCACCGCTCGAACAAGCAGACCGCGAGGAAGAGATTACGGTTTGGCTCGAGCGACACGGCGCGAGCGAAAGCTGCGCCACTGCCCTCGCTGATACGGGCGTCACAATCGAAAACCTCGATTCACTGGCGCAATCGCTCGAAGGCGAGCGGTTGGATACGGCTCTCCGTTGGATCGCGAGTGGCTGCAGCACGCAGGCGCTCACGCGCGACATTGAGCGGTCGACGTCACGCATCCATCAGCTCGTGTCGTCGATCAAGCGATTCACGTACATGGACCGCGCGTCGGTCGCTGAGCCAGTGGATGTAGCTCAGTTGCTCGCCGATACGGTGACGGTCCTCACGTCGAAGGCGCGCGGAAAGTCGATCGCGCTCAAGACCGACATCGAGCCAGGGCTCCCCAAGGTGTCAGCCATGGGCGGAGAACTGAATCAGGTGTGGATGAACCTGATCGATAACGCCCTCGACGCTGCGCCTAACGGTGGTACCGTGACGGTGAGCGCGAAGCGAGAGCACGGCTTTCTCGCCGTCCGAGTTGTCGATAACGGGCCCGGCATTCCAGACCATGTGCGGCCCAAGATTTACGATCCGTTCTTTACCACAAAACCTCCGGGACAAGGCACCGGACTGGGCCTCGACATCGTGCAACGCGTCGTGCGCGCGCACCGTGCTGAGCTCGACGTCAGCTCGGTTCCAGGGCGAACTGAATTTCGTGTGGGACTTCCGCTCACGGACGGCGCGGGCGCCGCCAGCCCGGCGTGAGTAAGCAGCGTTAGGCGGTACCATGACGCCGACGCTCGTCGCTGTCCTCGCTTTCCTCGTCTTGCAATTCGGTGTCGGGATTTGGGTATCCCGCCGAATCAAGAACGAGGCCGACTATCTCATCGCTGGCCGCAAGCTCAGCATGCTGCTGGCCACGTTCTCGATTTTTGCGACGTGGTTCGGCGCGGAGACGATGGTCGGGTCGTCGGGATCGGCATACCGTGAGGGCCTAACGCCCGCGTCGGCCGAGCCGTTCGGATACGGACTGTGTTTGATCGGGATGGGGCTCATTTTCGCCATTCCATTGTGGCGCCGCGAGCTGACGACGCTCGCCGACCTCTATCGTCAGCGCTACTCCGTACTCGTCGAACGCGTCGCGGCAGTCATTTTGATTCCTGGCTCGATCCTGTGGTCCGCGGCGCAGATCAGGGCCTTTGGCCACGTGCTGTCGACGAGTGCCTCGGCGCTCGAAGTGAATACGGCCATCGCGATCGGTGCAGCGTTAGTCGTTGGCTACACGATGTTCGGGGGGCTGCTCGCGGACGCTGTCACCGACCTCATGCAGGGCATCGTGCTCGTGATCGGGCTCATCGTGTTGCTCGTCGGCACCATTGGCTTGTTAGGCGGTTTCGATCACGCTGTCAGCGCTGTGACGACCTCCGGGAGGATCAGGCTCACAACCGGCCACTCCGTTTCACTGCTCGACACCATTGAAGCCTGGGCCATCCCCGTGCTGGGATCGCTCGTCACGACAGAGATGGTCGGCCGCATCATCGCCACGCGAACCCCGGAAATCGCGCGACGAGCGTCGATCGTGGCAGGATGCCTTTACATCAGCATCGGGCTCATTCCAGTGTTCGTCGGCATCGTCGGGGCAGATCTCGTGACATCGATCGACGACTCGGAACAACTCATGGCCGTCGTGGCTCGCCGCGCGCTGCCGACGGTCGGTTACGCAGTTTTTGCGGGCTCGCTGACGTCGGCTATCCTCTCGACCGTCAACAGCACCCTGCTCATCGCGTCCGGGCTGATGTCGCACAACCTTCTCATTCCCACGTTAGGCATCACCAGCGAGCGCATGAAAGTCCTGCTGGCACGTGCTGGCGTTGCCGTGTTCGGTGTGATCGCCTACGTGCTCGCCATCCGCTCTCAGGGCGTGTTCGCGCTCGTCGAGCAGGCGTCGGCGTTCGGGAGCACGGGCGCGCTCGTGACGATCACCTTTGGCCTTTTCACCCGCTTCGGCGGGCCGAGCACGGCCCTCGCGACGCTTACGCTCGGCCTCTTGTCCTATCTCACCGCGGCGTATGGCAACATCCCGCACCCGTTCCTGATCTCGTTTGCCGTTGCGCTGACGACCTATGTCACGGGAGGGATTCTGGAGCAGTTCTCGACGTCGGCGCGACGCGCACGAGCCGCCTAACGAGGAGCGAGAGGAGCCAGACCGCGCCGCCGAGGAAAAGGAGTACCATCAGCGCGCGCAGCAGCGTCACCACGAGCGCGAGATCGAACGCCGGCATTGAAAAGTCGTACTCGCGCAGCACTCTCACGCGATCCGTGAGCCAGTGCCAGGCCGTATGCGCGACGAGCGCGCTCAAAAGGATCGTCCCCATGCGCTCGTCCACGACCTTACGGAACAAGAGCGAGAGCACGGGCACCGAGATCGCCACGACGAGCAGCTGGCCCAGCTCGACGCCGACGTTGAATGACAGTAGCGACGTTAGCATGTGAGCGCCGGCGAACTGCATCGATTCCCGGAGTGCGAACGAAAAACCAAATCCGTGCACGAGGCCAAACGCGAACGCGATGATCCAGCGCCGTTGAAAGCGCGCGCCCACGATGTTCTCGAACGCCATGTACACGATCGAGAGCGCAATCAGCGCCTCGATGAGCGGAGGGAACCAGAGCGCGCTCGGCGCGAGGCCTAACGCTGACGCGATGAGCGTGATGGAGTGTGCGACCGTGAATGATGTGATGATCGCGATGAGCGGTCGCACGCGTCTGAACGGAATGACCAACCCGAGCAGGAACAGCAGATGGTCGATTCCGTCGAGGATGTGCGTAAAGCCGAGCTTGACGAAACGAAGCGCAGCTTGATGCCAGCGCGGATCCAGTCTCACGACCCCAGGGTCGCCCAGGTACTCGAACGCGCGCTCGGCGCCGCTCGGAGTGATGAAGCGGAGAACAGTCGTGGTCGAAACGCCGAGATGCGCGAAGGCCGGACGGATCGAAAAGCGCGACTCCGCCGATGCAATCGTGTACTCCAGCTGCACGTCCATGAGTGCCTGCTGAGGCGGGAGGTCGACGTCAGCGGCGAGCGGCGGCGAGGTGATGTTTGCCAGCGCCGCGGCGTAACTGCCGAACGATCGATCGGACGGCAGCGTGACGCGTGTCGCGACGATCATTGGCGTGGCGAGCAGCTGGTCTTCTTCGTAGACCTGCACGTAGTCCGCCAACCAGACCCGTGCGGCGTCGTTGAGCATGGCCGAGGTGCGCGGAATATCGAGATAGCCGAGCCCGCGCTGCGGGAATTCGACGTCGCGCATGGCCCAGAGCGGAGCCCGAATCAGTAGCCGCAGGCGCGTTCCCTCGGCTTTGACGAACGCGAGCACGGTGACTTTGCTGGGGATCTCATGCGCGAGCGGTGCGCTTCCCGATGGAACGAAGAGACACGCCAGCGCCAGCAAAATGCTCGTTAGGCGACGTGGTTTGGTCCGGCTCGGGTCAGCCACAGCCGACGCTGCGAACGCCGGCCGAGTGGCGAGCGCCTCACTGGACGAAACGCGGGCGACAGTTTTAGTTAGCGGACCAATCACCAACTGATCTCCTCACGCATGGCACCAAGGAGCATTCCATGACGCGGCGGCGCAAGCTCATTGTCTTCGGTGCGCTCGTTGGCCTCTTCGCCGTCCTCGGCGTGGGACAAGCCGTCCTCGATGCAGCGACTCAGGCCCAGACAGTGCGAGCCCCGCGCTTCGAGGTGGACCCGATGTGGCCCAAGCCCTTGCCTAACCAGTGGATCCTCGGCTCCACGATCGGCGTTGGCATCGACTCGAAGGATCACATCTTCATCATCCATCGCGGCGACTCGACGCTCGATCAGCGCACTGAGGCCGGTGCGGCCGCGAACCCGCCCATCGGCTCATGCTGCCGCGCGGCGCCGCCGATCGTCGAGTTCGATCCAGAAGGAAATGTCGTCAAGGCATGGGGCGGACCCGGCCAGGGATATACTTGGCCGAACTCGAATCACGGGCTCACGCTGGACAACAAGGACAACGTGTGGATCGGTGGAAACGGCACCGGCGACACGCAGATCCTCAAGTTCACGCACGACGGAAAGTTTCTGCAGCAGTTCTCGCAAGCGGGCCTGCCGTACAATAGCAACAGCAGGACGAGCTTCGGCCGCGTCGCTAAAATTTCATTCGACGTCGCGGCGAACGAGGCGTACCTGGCCGACGGCTACAGTCACAAGCGCGTAGCCGTCATCGACATGACGACCGGTGCGATGAAGCGGCTGTGGGGCGCGTACGGAAATGTGCCGAGTGATTCGAATTATGGGCGGTACAACCCCGATGTGCCGCTGATTCCGCAGTTTCGCACTCCCGTTCATTGTGCGGAACCATCGGTGGACGGATTGATCTACGTGTGCGACCGGCCTAACGATCGGATCCAGGTCTTTCAGAAGAACGGCAAGTTCGTAAAGGAGGTCCGCATCGCGCCGCGGACGCTCGGGGATGGATCGGTGTGGGACATCGCGTTTTCACGCGATCCACAGCAGACGTATTTGTATCTCGCGGACGGGAAAAACGAGAAGATTTACGTGATGGATCGCAAGTCGCTGGAGATCCTAACGAGTTTTGGTGACGGGGGCCGTCAACCCGGTCAGTTTTTTGGCGTGCATAGTATCGTGACGGACACGAAGGGGAACATCTATACGACTGAGACCTACGAGGGAAAGCGGTTGCAGAAGTTCGTGTACAAGGGGATCGGTTCTGTGAAGCGCGATCAGGGCGTTGTCTGGCCAAAACGATAGGCAAAGCGATCAGCGCGGACGAACGCGGAACGCGCGGACGAACGCGGATTCTGGGGCCCTTAGGACTCTTTCCTCCGCGTTTTACCACGATTTGTGTACGCAATTCGTTGAAAGGCAGGGCGAGGGCCGAAGTGCAGCAGCAGGCCAACCTCGACATTGGTCGCTCGTAAGTAATTCATTAGCTGCTTACGGTCTTCGGCCAGAATGAGTCGCGACGCCTTGTTCTCGACGATGACCTTCCCTTCAACGATCATGTCGGCTTTGAAGTGCCCGACGAGTTCCGACTCGTACCAGACGTCGATGACGACTTCGCACTCTACACGCAACCCATGCTTCCTTAGCTCATACACCAGCGCTCGCCTGTACACGGATTCAAGAAAACCAAAACCCAGCACATCATAGACCTTGAAGAAAGAGCCGATGATTCGCTCTGTCAGTTCGCCTTGTATAAGCATCGTCCGCGTTAGTCTTGTTGTCTCCGCGTTAGTCTGCGCTATCGCTTTTCAAGGACCAAACCAAAAGCACCACCACTTGGCCATTTCAACGCGATGACGTGGATC
>CBQVAZ010000057.1:0-11589 GCA_967720205.1 uncultured Gemmatimonadaceae bacterium
TTTCCGGGACCCAAGCTACCTCAGAGAGCAACCCTCCGGCTTAAGACAAACGCCGGTGAACACACCTGGCGTGCTACTCCTCCGGGCCCTCCGCTTCTGGCCCTACCGCTCCTGTACGAATGCCGAGGACCTGCTTCACCTTCTCTTCGATTTCACCGGTCAGCGTGGGATTGTCGCGCAGGAACAGCTTTGCGTTCTCCCGACCCTGCCCGATGCGTTGGCCGCCGTAGCTGTACCACGCGCCGGACTTTTCGATGATCGCGCTCTCCGACCCGATATCTACGAGCAAGCCGACGTGGCTAATGCCTTCGGCATACATGATGTCGAACTCCGCCTGCTTGAACGGCGGCGCGACCTTGTTCTTTACAACCTTGACGCGAACCTGAGACCCGATGACCTCCTCTTTCTCTTTCACGGGCCCCAAGCGACGAATATCGAGGCGCAGCGACGCATAGAACTTGAGCGCCTTGCCGCCCGTGGTCGTCTCGGGATTGCCGAACATCACGCCGATTTTTTCGCGCAGCTGATTGATGAAGACCACTGCGGTGCGCGAACGCGCGATGGCGCCGGTGAGTTTGCGCAGCGCCTGACTCATGAGCCGCGCCTGCAAGCCGACGTGCGCGTCACCCATGTCACCTTCGATTTCGGCGCGCGGCACGAGCGCAGCGACAGAATCGATGACGACGACATCGACAGCGCCGGACCTAACGAGTATCTCGCAGATTTCCAGCGCCTGCTCGCCAGTGTCGGGCTGTGAGACGAGAAGGTTCTCGATGTCGACGCCTAACTTCTTTGCGTAGTCGACATCGAGCGCGTGCTCCGCGTCGATGAACGCAGCCACGCCCCCTGTGCGCTGCGCGTTGGCCACGACGTGCAGACACAACGTCGTCTTACCGCTCGATTCGGGCCCAAAGATCTCGGTGACGCGGCCACGTGGAATGCCGCCGATTCCGATTGCTGCGTCGAGATTGATCGCGCCTGTCGAGATGGATTCAACCCGAACACGGCCGGACTCAGCGCCCATCCTCATGATGGAGCCTTTGCCGTGGTTTTTCTCGATTTGCGCGATGGCCAGGCCGAGCGCTTTCTTGCGATCGTCTGTGATGGATGCGGTGCCCATCGATCCCCTCAAGCGTTAGACGGTGGTGGACTGGCCAACGCCGAATTTACGGCCGAATGGCGAGCGTTACGATACCCCGAAGAAAAGCCGAAATCAATCCATTACTTAGTGCGATTTTGCGACCAGCTGAAACGCGTTTGCGACATGCCTCACGCGCACGCGGTCGCCGACTACCAGCACTCCGATCACGTCGAAACGGTAGACGTCGCCTGGCCGGCCGTGGCGGTCGATCCAAACGCTCGCTGATCGGGACAGTTCGCGCTGTTTTCGCCAGTTCACCGCTTCGACAGGGTCGCCAAAGCCCGCCCCGCGCTCCTCTGCACGCCTCGCTTTGACCTCAACGAAGGCCACTAGCCCGTTTCGTTCGGCGATGAGGTCGATATCGCGATGACCGGAACGAAAGCGGCGCTGCAGGACGCGCCATCCAGCTCGCTCCAGCCAGCGTTGAGCGACCCGCTCTCCGAGGAGACCAAACTGCGCCCGTTCCTGCGACACGCGGCGAGGATAGCGGAGTAGCGTCTCAAACACGTCACCGTTCCCACGCGTATCGGGCTCTTGTATTGCCGAGTTTGCGTGCGGCAGCCTCTTGGCGGCAGTAGCTTCGGGTCGCGTTCGCCACGGCGACTTCCCATCACATCAAACACGGAGCGTGTATGCATTGCCTAACGCGGGTCATTCGTGGTCTGACGCTGGCTTCTGCGCTGCCGCTTTTGGTTGCTTGCGGCGGTGGCGAGAAAGACAAGGCAGCGACCCCTGACACTCCTGCCGCGGCGCCGGCGGCCAGCACGTTGTACGACAGGCTCGGCGGGCGCGACGCGATCGTCGCGGTCGTGGATTCGTTCGTCGCGCGCGTGGCAGCGGACTCGAGGATCAACGGCTTCTTCAAGGCGACGGCGAGCGATCCGACACGCCTCGCTGCCTTCAAGGGCAAGCTCGTCGACCAGGTTTGTCAGGCGACTGGTGGTCCCTGCACGTACACGGGGAAGGACATGAAGACGGCGCACGCGGGCATGAACATCACGAGCGCCCAGTTCGACGCGCTTGTTGAGGACCTGGCGTCCACGCTCAAGGCATTCAACGTTGCGCAGGCCGACCAGGATGCGCTGTTAGGCGCTTTGGCGCCGATGAAGACCGACATCGTGACCAAGTAGTCCCAACAATTGGAGACTGGGTACTGAAGGCTCCTTGTTTTGATCTTGCAGAGAGCTGAAGCGAGAAGCCCTAGTCGCGTTAGGCCCTCGGCCCGCAGATCCTATCGAGCTCCTCGAGCCCAACGAGGATATCCCGAGCTTTTGCTCCCCGCTGCTGCCCGATAATGCCAGCGGCTTCCAGCTGATCCATGATGCGCGCCGCGCGGCCATAGCCGACGCCTAACCGGCGTTGCAGCAGCGACGTCGAGCCCTGTTGATGCTGGATCACGACCTCGGCGGCCTCACGGAACAGTGTGTCGCGATCGCCGACATCCTCTTCCGACGGCTCCTCGTCAGCAGCCGCCTGGGCCGCGTCGTGCGCGCGCACGGTCTCGAGGATGTCGCTCTCGGCCGACTGATCGGCGACCAGGCCCTGCGCCGCGAGACGATCACGACGCACGTCGCGTCGATCGGCGTACCATTTCGTTAGGCGCTCGGTTTCTTCGCTCGAGATGAAGGCCCCCTGAATCCGCTGCGGCTCGGACTTGCCTGGCGGGATGAACAGCATGTCGCCGTTGCCTAACAGTGATTCGGCACCAATGCCGTCGATGATGGTCCGGCTGTCGACTTGCGACGCAACACGAAACGCGATGCGGCTCGGAAAGTTCGCCTTGATCAAACCGGTGATGACGTTCACGCTGGGACGCTGCGTCGCCAGAATGAGGTGCACGCCGATCGCGCGCGCCTTCTGCGCGAGCATGGCGAGCGGGTGCTCGACTTCCCCCTGCACCGTCATCATGAGGTCGGCCAGCTCGTCGATGATAACGACGATGTACGGCAGCACATCGCCGCGATACGTGCGATCCTCGAAAGCGACGCCCGGTTGCTTTGGGGTGAGCAACTGCGCGCCGTCGAGCACGCGCTTGTTGAAGTCCTGGATGTTGCGCGCGCCGTTCGCCGCGAGCAGCTCGTAGCGGTAGTTCATCTCCAGAACGGCCCACTTGAGCACAGCGGCCGAGTCGCGATAGTCGGTGACGACCTTGTGCCGGAGATGCGGCAACACGTTGTACACAGTCAGCTCGACCATCTTGGGATCGACGAGCAGGAAGCGCAGCGTCTTGGGCGTGTGTCGGTAGACGAGACTCGTTATGATCGTGTTCACGCACACCGATTTCCCCGAACCGGTCGCACCCGCGATGAGCAAGTGCGGCATCTTGGCGAGATCGGCGACGACGGGATGCCCTTCCAGATCCTTGCCTAACACGATCGGCAGCGACGCGCGCAGCGCCTGGAATTCGCGCGATTCGAGGACCTCACGAAAGGCGACGATCTCTGCCTCTGGATTGGGCACCTCAACGCCGACCGCGCCGCGCCCGGGACTGGGGGCAACGATGCGAATGCTCTGCGCGCGCATCGCGAGTGCGAGGTCGTTCGCGAGGTTCGCGAACTGGCGCACCTTCACGCCTGGTGCAGGCTCGATTTCGTACTGGGTAACTACCGGCCCGGTAGTTCGACCGACAAGCTCGCCGTCGACGCGGAAGGTGCGCAGCGCATCCATGAGCTTCTCGCCCATCGCGTCGAGCTGCGCCTTCCCAACGTCAGCGTGTCTCGTCGGCGCGGGCGACAGCAGATCGGCCGGCGGGACCGCGTCGTCGCGCAGCGCTTCCTCCCCTAACGAGGCCGCGACTGTCGCAACGCTCGCGGCCGCATCGCCGTTGCCACCGGGTTCCGTTCGTGGCAAAGCCGCTAGCTTCTTCCGCTCGGCGCGTGGAAGCGGCAGCTCTTCTTGAACAGCAGGCGCGGGCGGCTGCTGCATGGCCGGCATCTCCTCCGGCTTGGCCTCGAGCGCCTGCGCACGCGTCGGTGCGGCCGCTGTGGTAACCTGCTTTGGTCTTCCGGGGCCGAGCACCACGCGCAGCGGATTCCAGTGCAGCGACGCCGCCGTCAGCGCCGACACACCCAGAACCGCGACGATCCACGCACCGGCGGTGCCTAACGACTTCGCCAGGTAGAAGGCCGCGAAGTTCCCCCACAGGCCAGCAGCGGGATCGTCGCTCAACAGCGGACCACGCGCGAGCGCAACGATCACGGGAACGAGCACGGCACATCCACCCGCGAGCACGATCGCCGCGCGTTCCTGGACAGCGTTGATGCGGCCGAGTCGGTGCAGGCCGTAAAAGAGAGGCACGAGCGTAATCAGCGCCGCGCCGCCAATTCCTACGAGCGAAACAAGACCGGCTTTCGCGCATGCGCCCACAGGCCCGAACAGGCCGCGTCCCGCAAAGCACGAAGCCTCGGTAGGCACTGCCTGAAAAAGCAGCGCGCCACCGAGAAAGACAGCGATCAAGAGTCCGGCTATGCCGCTCAGTTCTCTGCGCAGCGACTCGCGCACGGCCTAACGCCCTCGTTCAGTACCCACCTTCGTAATCTGGCGGTCTGCGTACACGGGGAGAATGGGGATGCTGTCGACAGCGGCACATACCGCGACATCCGCGGCGAACCCGGCCTCGACAAGCGCGCGACCATGCTCCGACTCGCGCAGCGCCGCCTCGACGTCCACACCGTAGCGGCGATCGAGCAGGGCGGCGACGCGCGCGGCGTCATTTATCTCGATATTCGTTAGGCGACGCCGGATCCCGCGCACGAATCGTCCCGCGCACACAGCGTCTTCCAGCGCGAATTTCCTGTCACGCCCCGCGCATGCGATTGCGATATCCGCGCCGACGCGAGCGGCCGCGCGCAGCATCGCGAGGACTGCGCGAAAGTTCACGAATGCGCCAACCAGGACGTCGCGCGCACCCTGGATCCCGGTCAGCAAGCGCGTCCCGTTCGTGGTCGCGAGGAAGATCGTCTTTCCGTCTACGGCGGCCGCCGAGAAGTCACCGGGCGAATTCCCCAGATCGAACCCCGGGATCGGCAGCATACGCATTTCGCCGGCGAGACGAACATCGGAGCGCTCGAACGATCGTGACAGCGTGATCGCCTCTTCGGCCGATTCGCACGGCACAATGGCGCGGGCTCCGTTCGAGAGCGCGACGGCGATGCTTGTCGACGCGCGCAGGACATCGAGTACCAGCACAACACGGCCCTGCGTCTCAGCGGGCGTAACCTCCGCGCCACCGAAGTACACATCCAAACGCACCGATCACTGCTCCTTGAACAGACCCTTCTCCCGCTCGAGAAACTTCGTGTCTACGTCGCCTGCCACGAATTTGGGGTGCTGCATCACACGCGAGAGGAACGACGCCGTCGTCGTGACTCCTTCGATGATAAAACTCTCCAGCGACATGTGCATACGGCCAATGGCTTCGTCGCGTGTCCGACCTTGGCAAATCAGTTTCGCCAGGAGTGAATCATAGTATGGCGGCACTGTGTATCCTGCATACACGTGCGTATCGAGCCTAACGCCCGGACCACCGGGAGGGTGGAAGGTCTCGATGCGCCCTGGACAGGGCTGAAAGTTGCGCATCGGATCTTCGGCGTTGATGCGACACTCGATCACATGCCCCCTGAGCATCGGCAGCGCATCTACGGACAGCTTTTCGCCCTGCGCGACCTGAATCTGTTCCTTCACGAGATCGATGCCGGTGAGCATCTCAGTAACGGGATGCTCGACCTGAATGCGCGTGTTCATCTCCATGAAGTAGTACGACCCATCTGTGTCGAGCAGCATCTCGATCGTACCCGCGCCGACATAGTCGATGGCCTTGGCGCCGCGAACAGCATCCGCCCCCATCTTTTCACGCAACGCCGGAGTCACCGCGGGGCTCGGCGCTTCCTCAACGAGCTTCTGATGCCGTCGCTGAATCGAACAATCGCGCTCGCCGAGGTGGATAACCTTGCCGTGCTGATCGCCGAGTATCTGAAACTCGATGTGGCGCGGCCGCGCTAGGAATTTTTCGACGTAAACATCGCCGTTGCCGAATGCGGCCAGTGCTTCGGAGCGAGCGAGTTGGAACGCTCGCGGAAAATCATCGACGTCCGTCGAGACCCGCATCCCCTTTCCACCCCCGCCCGCCGCCGCTTTGATGATGACGGGGAAACCGATCTCCTGAGCGGCCGCCAGCGCATCGTCGGGGTCCTCGATCGGCCCAGGCGTTCCCGGGATGATCGGGACGCCGACATCCGACATCGCCTTCCGCGCCGCGGCTTTATCACCCATGACGCGGATCTGATCCGCCGTCGGCCCGATGAACGTGATGTTGGAGGCGGCACACGTCTCTGCGAATTCCGCGTTCTCGGCGAGAAAGCCGTAGCCCGGATGGATCGCGTCAGCACCGGTGATCTCCGCCGCTGCGATGATGCGCGGAATGCGCAGATACGATTCGCGCGCAGGGGCGGGCCCGATACACACATCATCGTCGGCAAAACGGACGTGCAGAGACTCGCGATCGGCCTCCGAGTAGACGGCCACGGTCTCGAGGCCAAGCTCGCGGCACGCACGTATGACGCGCAGCGCAATCTCGCCGCGATTCGCGACGAGGACTTTACGAAACACGAGCGTCTTTCGGCGCGGCGGCGGCGGTCGGAGCCACTGGCGTTAGGTGCTGCCTCCCTCTTCCGGTCTCTGGAACCCTTCCCACGACGTATCGCTGGAACCGGACACACCCTGCACGCGGAGCGCGAATTCGCTGGGATTCGTCGCGTAAAAGACCGCGTTCTCGTACGACACGATTCCCTTCGAGTACCAGCCCATGAGGGACTGGTCGAAGGTCTGCATACCGTATTGGACTGTCCCTTCTTTTATGAGATCCGGAATGTTCAGCGCCTTCGCGATGTCGCGGATCTGCTCGCGCACGGCAGCGGTGTTTATGAGCACTTCGCAGGCGGGCACTCGACCAGGTCGATCGCTGCGCGGGACGAGCCGCTGCGAGATGACAGCCGCCAAGGCGCTCGACAGCGCATAACGAACTTCGTTTTGCTGGTGCGGCGGATAGAACGAGAGCACGCGGTTGATTGTCTGCGTCGCATCCGTTGTGTGCAACGTCGAGAAGACCAAGTGCCCCGTGTCGGCTGCCTTGAGCGCCGTGTCGAGCGTATCCAGGTCGCGGATTTCGCCAATGAGGATGACGTCAGGATCCTGACGTAAGACTCGTCGCAGAGCCTGCGCAAAACTTCCCGTGTCTGTTCCGATTTCGCGCTGGTTGATGTGGCACTTGATGTCGCGATGCAAGAACTCGATCGGATCTTCGACCGTTATGATGTTCGCGAACCGTCGCTCGTTCACGTGGTGCAGCATCGACGCGAGCGACGTCGACTTGCCAGATCCTGTGATTCCCGTGACGAGAACCAGTCCGCGCGGCAGAAGCGCGATGTCTTCGGTGATCGGCGGGAGATTCAGTTCGCGCAGCGATTTCGCCTGGTGCGGAATCGTTCGAATCGCAAACGCGATCGTGCCGCGTTGTTGATAGGCGTTGACGCGGAAGCGGCCGATCCCTGGAACGCCAGTCGCGAAGTCTGACTCACGAAACTCGGTGAATTCCTTCACCTGCTTCGGCGTCATCAGCTCCTTCGCCAGCATGCTCATGTCGTCGGGGCGCAGCGCGGCGAGCGGCAGGGGCGAGAGGTCGCCGTTTACGCGCAGTGTCGGCGGGCGGCCGACTTTGAGATGCAAGTCGGACGCGTTGAGCTGCACCATCTGCTGCAGGATCGCCTTGAAGTTGAACGGCGCTCGTGCGGCCGGTGCGCTCTCGGTCTGTGTAGTGGGATTAGCCATTGGGGTCGATTCGGAAGAGGACTTGGCCGTACTCCACGGGCTGGGCATCCTCGACGAGAATCTCTTTGACCGCGCCCGAGTACTCCGACTCGATCTCGTTCATGATCTTCATCGCCTCGATGATGCACAGAACCTGTCCCTTACTGACGCGCTGACCCGGGCTAACGTATGCAGCAGCCCCTGGTTCGGGCTGGGCATAGTAGGTCCCGACCATCGGGGACTTCACTTCCAGGAGGTTTGACTTCGGCGCCTCTTGCCGAGCGGCAGTTTCCGCCGGTTCCTGGATCGCGTTTAGCCCCTCTGCAGGGGTCGGAGCCCGGACAGGCCCAATTGCCTGTTGGGGCTGGGAGTCTGGCTGATGGACCGGAGCCGGTGCCGAATGGACCTGAGGCCGGGCCTGCGCCGTCTTCGAGATGCGGATCTTCATCCCCTTCTCGGTCGATATCTCGACCGAGTCAACGGATGACCCGTCCAGCATCTCGATGAGCTTCTTGACGTAGCGTAGGTCGATCATAGGAGTTCGTTAGGCGACGTGCGCGGCGCCACTTACGACAATTCGATCAGGTGACGCGGGAACTCAGTCAGGAGTTCCGCGCCCCCGGCGCCCAACCGGACATTGTCTTCGATTCTCACTCCGCCCCAGCCCGATACGTAGGCGCCAGGCTCGATCGTCACGACCGCGCCTTCGGATAGCACCATGTCCGCGATGCGCGAGAGCCTTGGGGCCTCGTGCACTTCCAACCCGATGCCATGTCCCAGTCCATGACCAAAAGCATCACCTAAACCGTGTTGTTCGAGTACCGCTCTCGCTATGGCGTCTGCGTCCTTCCCCGTCATCCCACTGCGCACATGTGCCCGCGCGGCTTCGTTGGCGGCGAGCACCGCGTCATGTACCTCGCGCTGCCGCCCGTCTGCCTTTCCGACGACCATCGTTCTTGTGACGTCGCTACAATAACCACCGACTGTAGCGCCGAAATCCAATAGCAAGAAGTCTCCGCGCGCAATAGCACGTGATCCGGCTCGCGCGTGAGGCAGCGCTGTCCGCGGTCCTGAGGCGACGATCGTTGGAAAGGGCGTCTCTTCACTACCATGATCGCGCAGCGCGTGCTCCAGGACGCCGGCGACTTCCAGCTCGGTCATTCCCGGACGGAGCGCCGGCATGGTGCGGTCGAGCGCAGCACCCGCTACGCGCGCGGCCTCCTTGATCAGCTCGAGCTCACCGGGGTCTTTTCGCTCGCGAAGCCGCTCGACGACGTCAACAAACGGTCGCCACGTCCACGCCGATCCGTCTTTGAGCAGTCGCTCGAAGTCGCGGTGCGCGAGATGCGCCGATTCGAATCCGATCGTGTGCAGCCCGCGCGCGGTGCGCAGCGTCTCCCAGAGACCGCGCCACAGACTGGAGACCTCGATTACGACCTTCGCGACGGCGCCGGCTTCCGCGGCCGCCTGCTCGGCGTAACGGAAATCGGTGAAGAGCCAGCGCTCGGCGCCTGTTACCAGCAGCATGGCGTGGGTGCCGGAGAAGCCGGTCAGGTACCGTACGTTAGGCATGCTGGTCACGAGCAGGCCATCCACGGCGTCCTGCCGCAAGCACTCGAGGAGGGCCTGCGCGCGCACCTCGAACACGTTAGGCTCGCGCGCTGCGGAGGCGCTCGACCAGTCCTCGCAGCGCCATCTCGTAGCCCGCCACGCCGAGTCCAGCGATGATGCCCACGGCGCCCGCGGCCAGGATACTTTGGCGACGTTCAGGCTCGCGTGCGTAGATGTTCGAGACGTGCACTTCGACGTAAGGCAGCGCCGTGGCTGCGAACGCGTCGCGGATCGCCAGGCTTGTGTGCGAATAGGCGCCGGCGTTTACGATCGCGCCGTCCGCCTTGCCGCGCAGTTGCTGAATCGCGGTGACAAGCTCGCCTTCCCCGTTATGCTGCGCGCACGCGATCGATACTCCAAGCTCGCCTGCTACCCGCTGTAGCCGACTCTCGACGTCGGCGAGCGTCGTCGTTCCGTAGAGATGCGGCTCTCGCGAGCCCAGTAAGTTGAGATTGGGGCCGTTAAGGACGGCTATGTTCACTTTTTCTTGAGTCCTTCGAGCCAGGCGGTGAATTGCACCATGTCGGACCCCTCTTCGTCAAGGGGCGACTGCGCGGGTTGCTCCGCGCTGCCTGAGCTGAAGAACTCATCGAATGTGGCGGCGTGGGAGCCGCTCCTGCGGGGGTTGCTGAAAACGTCGCCTAGCCGAAGCTCTTCGACTGCGGCGCGAGTCGGGCGACCTGGAAGCGACTCACCGTTAGGCGCGGCGAACGCGCCGGCGAGAACTGCCGCAGAGGCGTCGTCACTTCCCTGAGGCGCACCAAAAAGCGCGCTGAGCGGAGATTCCGGCTGCTCGACAGCCGCTCGCTGAAGAACCGCTGGCTCGCGTCGGCGCATCGGCGCGCGTCGTCTCGCGAAGACGCCGAGGAACGCACGCACCGACTGACCCAACGCATCGGGCCGCGCGGCGGGCGATATCTCGTACCGAAACGCGAGAAGATCGGCTGACTCGCTGACTTCTGCCGCCGCTGCTTCCTTGCCTTCGAGCGCCGCGACGCGACCAGCCAACACCGCATCATCTGGATTCATCACCAACAGTTGGCGATAGACCGCGAGGGCTTCCTCACGGAATCCCTGTTGTAAGTACAGTTCTGCCATCGTCTCGGTCACGAACGCTGCCGGCGCCTCTTCGACTGCTGACACGCCCGAATCAGGCGTTCGTCCGATCAGCGCATCGACATGCTGCGGCGCTTCTAACTCCTGCGTCGGAGCGGACGCGGCGTACTGCTCGTCAGGCAGAGGCATGGCGCTGCCTTCGGTCTCGGACTCGAGACTGGCCGTCATGCGATCCAGCTCAGCGAATGCGTCGTCTACGCCGTCACCGCTGTCGATAGGCGGCAGCGCAAACTCGCTCTCTGCAGACGCCTCGGCTTCGACAGGAATCTCAGTTTCAGCGACAGGCAGGTCAGAGACCTCCGCGACTGCGCCCTGCGGAACTTCCAGTGGCTCGATCTCGGCCTCTGTCTGGCCATTGTTAGGCAAGACTTGCTGGAATGCAGCGTCGAGATCGAACGCAGCCTCGCTGGATGTGTCAGCGGCCAACGTTTCGGTTTCTCGCGAGCTCGGCGACGCAAACCAATCATCGGTGTGCTCGGCGGCCACGGGCGTCTCGGGCGCCGGCGCCGGCTCGTCATACTGCGAATAAGAGGACTCAGCGTACGGCGCGGCTGGTTCTTCAACTGCCTCCTCCACCACCGGCTCGGCGGGCGGCGGCGCAGCTGCGATAGCTTCCTCGTCTGCGACGGCTTCGAAGACGCTGTAGTCGATTTCTGCAAACGTCCTCGGTTCGGCAGGCGCCGAAGATTCGACAGTCGGCACCGAAGCGACGAAATCGGCGTCCGGCTCCGCCCAGGGCTCGTTAGGCTCCGAGGTCGCGGCTGCGGAAGCGAGGTTGGATTCCAGCGTATCTGCGGGCGCGAAATCAGCCTCGGCGGCGACTTCTGGCTGCGGCTCCCACGTCGATTCAACCGCCGGCTCCATTTCAGCGACCGGCTCGCTCTCTTGATACGCCGGCTCCTGCGCCTGATACGAAG
>CBQVAZ010000058.1:0-11525 GCA_967720205.1 uncultured Gemmatimonadaceae bacterium
GCGGACGTAATCTCCCATGCTGAAGGCGGCAGCAGACTCCAGCGGCGGAACGCCAGTGACGCGCCCGTCATCGCCGAGGCGAATCCGGCCGTTGCAGATGGCGTGGACGACACGGGGATACAGCAGATGCTCCACGGCGAGCACACGCGCTGCCAGCGACGCGATACTGTCGTTAGGCGAGACCGGCACTGGCCATTGCGCGATGATCGCGCCGTGATCGTAGACCTCGTCCACGAAGTGGACGGTCGGACCCGAGATGCGCGCGCCCGAGGCGAGAACCGCCGAATGCACGCGCTCTCCATACATCCCGCGTCCGCCGAACGCCGGCAGCAGGGCAGGATGTACGTTCACGATGCGGCCGCGAAATGCCTGCACGACTTCAAGCGGCACAAGCTGCAGATATCCGGCGAGCACCACGTACATGACGCCGCGAGTCGTGAGCTCGTGAAGCAGGCCAGCAGTCCTCGCGTTCGCATTCAGCGCGAGAGCTTCGATCCCCGCAGCATGCGCACGGTGTAACGCGGGCGCCTCTTCGCGATCGGATGCAACGAGGACAATGTCGCCACCGCGCTGCGGTCCGAGCACCGCGAAGTGATCGATGATCGCTTGAAGGTTCGATCCGCCGCCCGATGCGAGCACCGCTATGCGCGGGCGTAGGGACGCTTGGAGAGACACGCGCGGATTGTACGACCGCGCGAGAGCACGGGTAAGTGTGCGATCAACTCGAAAGGAAACTCCGCACCGCTTCGCCCAACGTATCGACTACCGCGAACTCGCGCTCGGCGATCTCGCGCTCCTCGGGGGGAGTGGACGCTACCGGTACGAGAAACCCAAGGCCACCGAGCGTCCTGGCGGGCTGCACGTCACGCAGTCGATCGCCGATGTACGCCGATCCGGTGAGATCGACGCCGTGATCCGCTGCAGCCCTGCGGAAGAGGAGCGTCCCTGGTTTGCGGCACTCGCAGGGTCCAGTGAAATCCGGATGATGCGGACAGTGATACATCCCATCGAGGCGTGCGCCTTTCGCGGCGAACACTTCGCGCAATCGCTGCGCGGTCGCTTGGTACTGTGCCTCGGTGATCAGCCCACGCGCGATTCCCGACTGATTTGTAACGACGATCGCGAGGACGCCGGCTTCGTTCAGCGCTCGAACGGCTCGATCCGCGTTAGGCATCATCACGAGACCATCGGGATCGGCCAGAAAGTGCACGTCCGTGATCAAGGTGCCATCGCGATCGAGGAAAGCCGCGCGCCGCTTGGGCGGATCACTCATGCCGCGAGGGCCCGCTCCAGCGCCAGCGCGAACGCCTCGTCCTGATCCTGAGGCAGAGATCGCACGTCGAGCCACACACGACCGTCTGCGATGCGCGCCACCACCGGTTGCGCCGCAGCGCGCAGCCTTGCCTCCGTCGCCACGGCGTCACCGCCAAGCACGATCGCGTACGAGGGGATCCGCGCCGTCGGAAAGGCGCCGCCGCCAACCGTTGCCTCGGACGCTTCAACAGTGGCCGACCGCCCAGCGCTAGTTAGGCGACTCGCTATGCGTCCGGCGCGCTGGCGCACATCATCGGCGCTTGCGGTCAGCATGGCAAGCACTGGAACGTCGCGAATCGCGCGCTCCGGATCGCGGTACAACGACAACGTGGCCTCGAGCGCGGCGAGGGTGAGCTTGTCCACGCGCACGGCGCGCGCAAGTGGATTTCGGCGGCAGGCGCTGATCGCCACGGCCTCGCCGACGATGATGCCGGCCTGGGGCCCGCCTAACAACTTGTCGCCGCTCATGAAGGTGAGCGTCGCGCCGGCGCGCACGGCGTCGCGTGCTATTGGCTCGCCAACCAGGCCGTACGGATCCAGCGAGACGAGCAATCCGCTCCCGAAGTCGAAGAGCAGGGGGACGTTTCCTTCCCTCGCGATCGGAGTGAGATCTTCCAGCGTGGCTTCGGCGACGAAGCCATGCACCGCGAAGTTGCTGCGATGCACTTTGACGATCGCACCCGTGTCAGGTGTGAGCGCGCGACGGTAATCGTCAGCGTGCGTACGGTTCGTCGTGCCGACTTCGACGAGCTTGGCGCCGCTCTTCGCCATGATGTCCGGGACGCGGAACGAGCCGCCGATCTCGATCAATTCGCCGCGCGACACGAGCGCGCCTTTGTCCTCGGCGAACGAATTGAGCGCCAGTACGAGCGCCGCCGCGCAGTTGTTCACCACGATCGCGTCCTCCGCGCCGGTCAGCTCGCGAAGCAGCTGCACGCAATGTCCATAGCGCGAACCACGCTCACCGCGCTCGAGATCGTATTCCAGGTTGCTGGAGCCGCCCGCCGTCCGCGCGATCGCCTCGATGGCTGCTCGGGCGAGCGGTGCGCGGCCGAGGTTGGTGTGCAATACGACGCCGGTCGCATTGAACACGGACCGCAGCGACGGTTGCGTCCGGCGCGCCACTTCAGCAGCGATCGCGGCGTCCATCTCTCCTTCGTTAGGTGGCGCCGAGCCGCTGCGCGATGCATTCAGCACCGTCCGTACGGCGTCGAGCACCACGCTGCGCGGTGAGTCACCCAGCAGCTCGCGGATGCGCGGTCGCTCGAGGACGACGTGCACTGCGGGCAGCGAGCGCCGCAGATCAGTCATGGCGACCAACCGTATCGCGCTTCGCCGTCGTGTCTCGTCGCGTCGTGTCGCGCGGCGCCTCGCGTGGCATCTGGAACTGTCGCTCAGTCGTACGGCTGTATCCCAAAAAGCTGCGGATGTTCGCCGCTCTGAGTCTGTAATTCGTCGCTGGGCGCAACGGACGCTGCAGTTTCAGCACGACGTCGAGCTGCGGCGGGAGTGCACTCGGCTTGGGTGGCGGCCGTCGTGCCGGAGTCGTGTCACGTCGCTGCGGCTGTGCAGCCGCCGCTCCCGGCCGCCTGCCTAACGGGCGACCAGCGGCCGCGGCGCGTACGCTATCCGCACGACGAGAGGAATCCTGCACGGCCACGCGCTTAAGCGAATCGTCGACAGCCGCGCGGCGTATCGAATCTTCTCGCTGCCGATCGAAATCGCGTCCAGTCACCACCGACGCGATCGGAACGGCGGACGAGTCCTGCGCCTTGAGCGTGAAGTCGTTCGGCGTCAGCACCCGAGTAGAATCGAGCCCGCGGTCGAAGCTGACGCGCAGTGTTAGTGAGTCCAGCCGATTCACCTGGCCGATACCCGGACCGAGCGTGTCGCGCACGATCGCGAGGAACTCTCGCGACAACGAGTCCGTGAGCGTAACAGTTGCCGTGTCGAACAACTCTCGAGGGTCCGCGACGCGATTGCTGTTTTCATCGATCAGCGCGCGGATCAAATAACGCCCAGGCGGCACGGCGCGGATGTCGAAGTGCCCAATCGAATCCGTCATCGCGATGTACTTGGTGCTGTCGGGGAGCGACGTGGCGATGACGAACGTCTTGCTGGAGGGTTTTTGACCGATCCAGTCGAAGACGATTCCCTGCAGCAATCCCGTCGCGATCGTCGGACCGGTGGAGAAAATCACGACGCGGCCGCCGCTATCGGCGTTGCCGCGCAGGTCGGCGATGCCCGGCAGCAGGCGCACGACGTACGTCGCGTTAGGCTTTATTCCACGACGCGGAGCGACCGAGATCCGCGTCCGGCGCCAGGACACACGCGGCTCGCCATCGTACGGCGAGATCAAGAACATGCCGGCCAGGTCCGCAGCGCCGCGCGGCTGCTCGCTCACGACCTCGCTGAACAGGAAATGAATGCCGTCGACGCGCGCGTTTCGCGTCCCGCTGTCGGGCGTGACCTTGAGGACGCGCGGTGCAGCAGAGTCAGGCGGAGCGCCCGGCGGTATTCCTGGCGACGCACACGCGGCCAGGATCAGCAACAGCGTTAGGCGCCACATAGCGTGAGCACTTTCGCACGTAGCTGCTCGCTCCGTGTGCGCCACTCACCCTCCTTCTGCCGCTCGGCGGCAACGATCTCCGGCTTCGCGCGCGAGATGAATTGTTCGTTCGCGAGACGCTGCGTCAGCCCGGTGAGCTGCTTCTCCAGCGACGTCAACTCGGCGCGCAGGCGTGCGCATTCTTTGGCCACGTCGATCACGCCTTCGAGCGGAACGATCACCTCACTGCCACCGCTCAGGACCTGATGCGCCGCTGGACCATGACTCGCCGGGGCCGGGCCGATTTGCAAGCTGACACGCGCCAAGCGCTCGATCGTGCCGCGCTCTCGCTCCAGGGAACCTGCCGCGCCGTCGCGCGGCACGACGATCGCTTCGAGCGTACGACCAGGCGCCACGTTGTATTCGCCGCGCAATTGACGCAGCGCCGTCACAACCTCGCGCACGAGCTCGAAGTCGCCGCCGCCATCTCCTGCCCGACGCGCAGTCGGCCACGCTGCTACGGCGATGTATTCGTTAGGTGCGCGGCCGGGCAGGCGCTGCCACAGCGCGTCGGTCACGAACGGCACGATGGGCTGAAGCAAACGCAACGCCTGATCGAACGCGTGAATGAGCACAGTGCGAGCGACGTCGCGATCGGGGCCGGGCATCGCCAACCGTGCCTTGCTCGTTTCGACGTACCAGTCAGCGAGATCGTTCCAGACGAATGTTCGTGCGGCTTCTGTGTACTCGTTGAGTCGCAGTCCCGCATTGAGCTCGCCTTCGGTCCACGTACCGTCGTGCGGGCGCGCAGGCCCGAGCGCCGCGTCACAAGCGGCGATGGCCGCATCCAAACGGGCCAGGATCCATCGGTCGGAGCTCGTCAGGCGGTCCGGCGCGATCCGCTCGAGCGGCTCCACGCTCTCGCTGCCGACATTCGTGAGCAAGAAGCGCCCGATGTTCCAAAGCTTCGTCACGAAGTTGCGCCCAGGAGCGAAGGATCGCTCGAGGTCGTTGGGATCGAGGATCGTGTCGGCGCCGAGTCCCATGCTCGATATCACGGTGTAGCGAAGCGCGTCGGCCCCGTACAGCTGCAGCACGTCGAGCGGATCGATACCGTTGCCTAACGACTTCTGCATGCGCACGTGCTTGGTGTCGCGCACAGTGCCGTGCAGGTACACGGTGTGGAACGGAGCCTCACCCATGAACGCGTACCCGAGCATGATCATGCGCGCGACCCAGAAGAAGAGGATCTCCGGCGCCGTGACGAGCATGTCGGTCGGGTAGAACGCCTTGAGGTCGTCCGTCGTGTCGGGCCAGCCTAACGTGGAGAAGGGCCACAGCCCGGACGAGAACCACGTGTCCAGCACGTCCTCGTCCTGGCGCACGCTACCGCCGCAGTCCGGACAGCGCGTGAGATCTGTGCGACTCGCCGAGACGTGACTGCAACCGTCGCAGTACCAAACCGGAATGCGATGCCCCCACCAGAGCTGCCGCGAGATGTTCCAGTCGCGGATCCCTTCGAGCCAGTTCACATAAACGGCTTCCCAGCGCTCCGGCAGGACGCGGATGCGTCGCTCGCGCACCGCCCGCAACGCCGGCTCCGCTAAGGGGCGCATGCGCACAAACCATTGGTCGGAGAGACGCGGCTCAACGATTGTGTTGCAGCGATAGCAGCGACGCACAGCGTGATGGTGCGGCTCGACTTTGACGAGAAGGCCGAGACTGCGCAGCCGCTCCACAATCCGTTCGCGCGCGACGAAACGGTCGAGACCCACGAGCTCGGGCGGCACGCGAGGAGCATCGTCGTCGGTAGCACCCATCTCTCCGTTCGCGGTAATCACGATCGGCATCGCCAGGTTATGCCGCTGGCCGACCTCGAAGTCGTTTGCGTCGTGCGCCGGCGTGATCTTGAGAGCGCCGGTGCCGAACGACGGATCGGTGTACGTGTCCGCGATGATCGGGATCTCGATGTTCGCGATCGGTAGTCGCACAGTGCGCCCCACCAGCTCGCGATAGCGATCGTCGTCCGGATGCACAGCAACCGCGACGTCGCCGAGCATCGTCTCGGGTCGCGTCGTGGCGATGACGATCGCGCCCGGTTCCTCCCCCGCGTTAACAGGCGTCACCGGATACGAAATGTGGTACAGCTGGCCGTTATGGTCGTGAAACTCGGCTTCCTCGTCCGACAGCGACGTTAGGCAGCGCGGGCACCAGTGGATGACGCGATGGCCGCGATAGATCAGGCCGCGCTCGTACAGCCGCACGAACGCTTCGCGCACAGCACGCGACAGCTCGGGCGAGAGTGTATACGCCGTCCGCGACCAGTCCGCGGATGCACCGATGGCGCGCAATTGCGCAAGAATCGTCCCGCCTGTCTCCCGAACGAACCGCACCGTCCGCTCGACGAACGCTTCGCGACCCACGTCGAAGCGCGTGCAGCCTTCGGCGGCGAGCTGTCTCTCCACGACGTTCTGCGTCGCGATCCCTGCGTGGTCGGTCCCGGGAAGCCAGAGCGTCTCATCGCCACACATCCGGCGCCAGCGAATGAGCACGTCTTGCACTGTATTGTTGAGCCCATGGCCCATGTGCAGGACGCCGGTGACGTTCGGCGGCGGCATGACGATCACGAACGGCCGGCGTTCGCCTCCGACGCGCTCAGATCGCTCCTCGACGGCGTGAAAGAGGCCGGCGCGCTCCCATTCGGCGTAGCGAGCGGCGTCGAGCGCGGAGTCGTACTGCGGCGGGATGTCGGTGGCAGCGTCGCGGGTCGTCATGCTCGTCGCAAATTAATCCTATGAGGTAGTTTGGCCGCTACGACCTGCAGCAACCCACAGCCCAAACAAGCAGTTAACCGGCTCGATTGTGACCGCCACGGAGCATCGATAACTTGCCCGCATGACGTCACCACCGACGGGCCAAACGCCGATTTCAGGTCCGAGCCGCACTCGGCGGCTTGTACTCTGGCTCGTGGTGTTCGGTGCCCTCGCGATCGGCGTTGCACTGGCGCTCATCTACGGGCCGCGCGTCACGCCCTTCCTTGACGTCTCTCGCTAGCTCATGTCGGTTCAGGCCCCACCCGCGAGCGCCGCTTTCCTAACGCTGACGCTCCCTGACGGGAGCACGCGCGAGATCGCGCCTGGTACCCTCCCGCGCGATGTCATTGCGACCATCGGGCCGAGGCTGCTGCGCGACGCCATCGCCATCACAATCGACGGCGAGACGCTGGATCTCATGACACCGATCCGTCGTGGTGGCGCCTTTCGAGTGCTGACTCAGCGCGATCCGGCCTCGCTGGACGTACTGCGTCATTCAGGCGCCCACATCCTGGCAACGGCTGTGCGGCGGCTGCGGCCCGACGCGAAGATCGGCTTCGGTCCTGCGATCGATGATGGTTTTTACTACGACTTCGAGGTCGCGCAGCCGTTTACGCCTGACGACTTGGTCGCGTTCGAGGCCGAGATGCAGAAAGTTGTCGGCGAGAGCTACCCCTTCGTGCGCGAGGAAGTCGATCGCGCCGAAGCGCTCAAGCGATTCGCTGACGATCCACTCAAGCTCGAGCGCATTGCCGATCTCGATGTCAAAGAAGTGATCTCGACGTACACCGATGGACCGTTCATCGATCTTTGCCGCGGACCGCACGTTCCCGATACGTCATACCTCAAGCACTTCAAGCTGCTGAATACGGCCGGCGCGTATTGGCGCGGTGACGAGCGGCGTCAGATGCTGCAGCGCATCTACGCCACTGCGTTCTGGAGCAAGGAAGACCTCGACGCGTATCTGCATCGCATCGAGGAGGCGAAGCGCCGCGATCATCGCGTGTTAGGCAAGACGCTCGATCTGTTCATCATGCATCCATGGGCGCCCGGTGCCGTTTTTTGGTCGGAGCGCGGAACGACGCTCTACAACGTGATCACGGAGTTCGTGCGCGAGCGCCAAGCCGAGCACTTCAAGGAGCTCAAGACGCCGCTGCTCTTCAACAAGGCGCTTTGGGAGCAGTCGGGACACTGGGGGAAGTATCGCGAGAACATGTTCCTCGTGCTCGACAAAGAGACCGAGGAGCACGACTTCTCGCTCAAGCCCATGAACTGTCCTTCGCACTACCTCTATTACTTGTCGAAGAAGCACTCGTACCGCGAGCTGCCGCTGCGTTACGTCACGTTCGACGTCCTGCATCGCAACGAGCTGACAGGTGCGCTGTCGGGCCTAACGAGAGTACGGCAGTTCCAGCAAGACGACTGCCACGTCTTTCTCGCCGAGAGTCAGATCGCAGATGAGGTGAAGTTTCTCACGCATTTCATCCTCGGGTATTACGAGACGTTTGGACTGCAGTCGAAGCTCAAGTTCGGCACACGTCCGGAAGTGCGCATCGGCAGCGACGAGCAGTGGGATCGCTCGGAATCGATGCTGCGCACCGCACTCGAAGCGACAGGTGTGCCTTACGAGCTGAACGAAGGGGACGGCGCGTTCTATGGTCCGAAGGTCGATTTTCACGCGACGGATTCGATCGGTCGCAGCTGGCAGCTAGGCACGATTCAGCTCGACTACGAGAATCCTGAGCGCTTCGATCTCACGTACGTCGGCGATGACAACGCCGAGCATCGGCCGGTGGTAATTCATCGTGCCGTGAGCGGTTCGTTCGAGCGCTTCATCGCGATTCTCACCGAGCACTTCGCCGGCAACTTCCCGGTATGGATGGCGCCGGAGCAGGTGCGCGTGCTGCCGATTTCAGATGATCTGGCACCTCAGGGGCGCAAAGTCGTGGAGCGGATGAAGAAGGCAGGCATCCGCGTTCGCATGGATGACCGCAGCGACACGCTGAACTACCGCATTCGCGACGGGGAACTGATGAAAATCCCCTATATGGCTGTGTTAGGCAAACGCGAAGCCGAGGCAGGGACGCTGGCGATCCGAGTGCGCGGAGCAGGGAGGAAACAAGAAATCATCACGACGGATTCATTCATTGAACGGGTAATTAGCGAAATCCGGAGCCGAGCTTTGACACCTTAACAAGGCCATAGCTCTTAGCTCTTAGGTCGTAACGATCGTTGAAAGCCAAGAGCTAAGACCTAAGACCTAAGACCTAAGAGCTACGAATGAAACGATTACTCGCGTTAGGCCTTCTCATCGGAACAACCGTGTCCGCCTCCGCCCAAGCCCCAACTTCGGTCACATTCACTGGCAGCCCGAGATCCCCGATCTCGTCTAACGTCGCTATCCCGCCGAACAGAGCTTTCTTGTGGACCTCAGGCACGGTGCCTTCGGTAGCAGACAGCACCGCGCCGGCAGGGTCGCCACAGCGCTTCGGCGACACGAAGACCCAGGGGATCAGCATTCTCCGTACGATCGAGAGTCAGCTGAAGGAAAAAGGCCTAACGATGAAGGACGTCGTGTACCTGCGCGTCTACGTCGTCGCCGACAAGAACAAAGGAAACGCGTTCGACTATCAGGGTTGGTTCGACGCTTACGCCCAGTTCTTCGGCACTGCGACCAACCCGACCAAGCCTTCTCGCTCCACTGTCGGTGTGGCTTCGCTCGTCAGCCCGGAATGGCTCATCGAGATCGAAGCCTTCGCCGTATATCCATAGATAGCAAATGGCTGATTCCGCTCGCGTTCCCGTTATAGTCGCTGCCGCGCGCACGCCCATCGGGCGCTACCTCGGCGGACTCGCTTCGCTCACAGCACCGCAGCTCGGCGCCATCGCCATTCGCGCCGCAGTAGAACGCAGCGGCGTTTCCGCCAAAGAGATCCAGGAAGTGATCATGGGGAACGTGCTGCAGGGCGGAGTCGGCCAGGCGCCGGCGCGTCAAGCGCTCATCAAAAGCGGAATCCCGGCGACGGTCTCGGCGATGACAGTTAACAAGGTCTGCGGCTCCGGCCTCAAGGCTGTGATGCTCGCTGCGCAAGCGATCAGAGCCGGCGATCTCCAAGTCGCGGTGGCAGGCGGCATGGAATCGATGTCCAACGCGCCACACTACATCTATGGTATGCGCGCTGGTGTGAAGCTCGGCGACCAGACGCTTGTCGACGGAATGATCAAAGACGGCCTCTGGTGCTCCTTCTGCGATGTGCACATGGGCGGCCACGCCGAGTATACCGCCGAGAAAGCCGGCATCGCGCGCGAGCGGCAGGACGAGTTCGCCGCCGAGTCGCATCGTAAGGCAGTCGCCGCGACGGAGTCGGGCAAATTCAAGGCTGAAAGGGTTCCCGTGCAGATCCCGGGGAAGAAAGGCCCGACGGTCATCGATACGGACGAAGGTCCGCGCAAAGACACCACAGTTGAAACGTTAGGCAAGCTGCGTCCAGCGTTTCCGAACCAGGACCGGCCAGGGGCCGATCTCAGCGTCACGGCAGGGAACGCGTCCACGCTGAACGATGGCGCTGCGGCAACCGTTGTGACGTCCGAGGAATACGCGCGGGCGCACGGCCTCAAGGTGCTGGCGCGGATCGACGCCTACGCCACCGGAGCGACGGAGCCGCAGGATCTTTTCTTCGCGCCCGTCACCGCGGTGCGCAACCTGATGAAAAAGGACGGCAGCACGATCGCCGACTACGGGCTCATCGAGGCCAACGAAGCCTTCGCGTCGCAGGCACTGGCCGATGGTGACGCGTTAGGCTGGGACTGGAATCGCGTGAACGTGAACGGCGGTGCGATCGCGCTGGGGCACCCAATCGGCGCCAGCGGCGCCCGCGTGCTCACGACGCTCCTGCACGCGATGGCGGACCGCGGAGTGGAGCGCGGACTCGCGACACTCTGCCTCGGCGGCGGCGATGCGGTCGCCATGAGCGTCACGCGCATCGCCTAACGAGCTCAGGAGACCGCGATATGAACGACCGCATCGCGGTCATCGGAGCGGGACAGATGGGGAACGGGATCGCGCACGTTTGTGCGCAGGCCGGGCTGTCCGTGACGATGATTGACGTCGCGTCCGAAGCGCTCGAGCGCGGACGCAAGACGATCGCCGGGAACCTGGATCGCCAGGTTAAGAAAGGGACAATCGATGCTGCCGCGAAGGACGCCACGCTCGGCCGCATCGCCGACAGCACCGATCTGGCTGCCGCCGCCGATGCCTCGATAGTGATCGAAGCGGCCACGGAACATGCGCCGCTCAAATTCAAGATCTTTGCGGACTTGGATCGCCTAACACCGCCAGCCACGATTCTCGCGAGCAATACGAGCTCCATCTCGATCACCGAAATCGCGGCCAAGACGTCACGCGCGGATCGTGTCATCGGCATGCACTTCATGAATCCGGTCCCCGTGATGCAGCTCGTGGAGGTAATCCGTGGTTTGGCGACGAGCGACGCGACAACGGCGACGGTAGTGGATCTCGCGAAGCAGTTAGGCAAGACGCCGGTCGAGGTGAACGATTACCCCGGCTTCGTCGCGAACCGCATCCTCATGCCGATGATCAACGAGGCGATGTTCTGCCTCATGGAAGGCGTCGGTTCGGCCGAGGCGATCGACACCGTAATGAAGCTCGGGATGAATCATCCCATGGGGCCGCTGGCGCTGGCCGATCTGATCGGGCTCGACACCTGCCTCGCGATCCTCGAGGTGCTGCACAGTGGTCTCGGCGATCCCAAGTATCGCCCGTGTCCTCTCCTCAGGAAGTACGTCGCCGCGGGTTGGCTCGGAAGAAAGAGCGGCCGCGGATTCTATGA
>CBQVAZ010000059.1:0-11481 GCA_967720205.1 uncultured Gemmatimonadaceae bacterium
GAGCACCCGCTGCCAAAGCCCTCGCACTTTCCCATGAGGTCGAGTGATTCGACCGCGTATGGAATGCCTTCGGAGCCTAACGGTGAGTTGCTGTCGGCCATGTGAAAGTGCAAATGCGGCTCGGTGGAGTTTCCCGAGTTGCCGACGAGTCCCAAGATTTGCCCCTTCTTCACGCGATCGCCGAGCTTCACCCGCAACGACCCAGGCTGAAGGTGCGCATAGAACGCGAAGCGCCCGCCGCCGAGATCGAGGATCACGTGATTGCCACCGACGGTTTCGAGCGTGATCGGCACAGCGCGGGAGTTCGCGCCCGGGACGTTTTCAGGAATGCTGTCTTTCGTTGCTGCCACGATGCCGTCTGCGACGGCGAGCGCGTCAACGCCGTAGCAGTAGTAGCTGGCGTTCTTCAGTTGATCGCCGCGGTACGTCTTCCACGTGCTGTCGATCATCACGAAGTCGATGGCGAACCGCTGCGGGATTCGCGGAAGCCCCTCAATGGGAATGATCGTGCGACGATGTCCGGAATTTCGTGACGGGCCGTTCCCAGCCAACCAGTTACCGCCTTTGAGCGGCGACGCGATCACCATCGGCTCCGGCGTAACGGGCATGTCAGGCATGACGAGCGTGCGAGTGCCAGCGCTATCCTGCATCGTTAGGCGATTCCGAATCGCCTTTGGGGCCGCGTTCGATCCGAGCGCGACGTACAAGTAGACGAGCGCCCGCTGTCCGCCCGCGAGGCGCGGCCGATTCTGCGGCGTCACCTGCGTGCCCGTTGCGCCTGGTCGCGATATCTCACGCGCGAGCGCTGAGTCGGTAAGCGAGAAAAGCGTGGCTCCAGTAGCGGCATCGCTGCCTTCGATACCAGTCCACACAAGCTCGCGCGCCTCGAAGTTCGTGACGTGAACTTCATAGACCAGGAATGCGCCAGTGGCTCCGTTCGCGATCGTCGGCGCTTTGGGCACACGTGCTTCAACAAACAGCGGTCTGTCAGCGAGTTGCGCGAACGCCGTGACGGGCATTAGCGCGAGAGCGAGAAGCAGTGTGCGTTTCATCGGGACGGGGGACCAGAGTCGGTGGCGGCGAAGATTGATGGGTGCCTCGAAGCGACGCCAGTGGTATTGCGCCGCTCCAACCGATCGCGCGCAGAAGCAAGTCGCGCCATTTTGTGATCCAGTGCCGACACTCGTTGAGCGACTCCAAGCTGCGGTTGGTGACGCGTACGCCCTAGAGCGCGAGTTGCCTGGCGGAGGAATGAGTCGCCTCTTCCTCGCGACGGAACGCGCGCTCGGGCGCACGATCGTCGTGAAAGTGCTTCCTCCCGAGTTTGGAAGCGAAGTGAGCGCGGCGCGGTTTCGCCGTGAGATCGAGCTGACCGCGCGGCTGCAGCATCCGAACATCCTCGGCGTTCTTACAGCAGGCGTAGACGGGGATCTCGTCTGGTACGCGATGCCTTACGTCGAGGGCGAATCGCTGCGACGCCGACTCGATCGTGACGGGCGCTTGCCCGTTCCGGTTGCGACGCGTTTGCTGCGCGAAGTAGCCGACGCACTTCAGTACGCGCATGAGCGCGGCGTCATCCATCGCGACGTGAAGCCGGAGAACATCCTGCTCGCTGCGGATCACGCGCTGCTGGCGGATTTCGGCATTGCGCAGGCGCTCGCGGTCTCACGCGGCGACGAGCGTCTGACAGTCTCCGGCATGTCCTTAGGCACTCCAGGATACATGGCGCCCGAGCAAGCGGCTGCCGGGACGGTCGACTCACGGGCCGATCTGTATTCGTTAGGGCTCGTTGGCTGGGAGATGCTTGCGGGCGAAGCACCATTCAAAGGCGACGCGCAAACCGTTCTCACCGCTCACCTAACGAAAACGGCGCCATCGCTCCGTGACGTTCGCTCTGAAACTCCGCTGTCGCTCACCGCCGCAGTTGCGCGAGCGCTCGAGAAAGACCCGGCTGCGCGCTTCAGCACGGCGGCTGAGTTCCGCGACGCGCTCGACACTACAGCGAGTCAGCCCAATGCAGTCCTGTCGCGTCGAACGATCGGAAGACTCGCAGCGGTGATTGCTCTGGCCGTAGCGGCGCTCCTCACCTGGCGCGCGACGCGTAATGCGCAGGTCTCGACGCTCGATTCCAACGTAATCGCCGTCGCGCCGTTCGACGTGCACGACACTGAGCTTACGTTCTGGCGCGAGGGGCTGGCGGACATCATCGCACGCAACCTCGACGGCGCGGGTCCGCTGCGCGCGATCCCGCCCACGATCGTCGTGCGCCGGTGGCAGGGCCTCGCCGACGCGGCGTCGGCCAGTGCGTTAGGCAAACGCACAGGCGCCGGCCTTGCGCTGTTCGGCGCTCTCACGCGAGCAGGCAGCGACTCCGTCCGGCTGCGCGCGTCGCTGTTTGACGTCGCCGCGGGACGTACTCTCCAGGAAGTGGATCTCCGCGACGACGCCGAGCATGTGGACCGGCTCGCCGACTCGACGGCCGTCTGGCTCTTACGAGAACTGGGACGCACGCGCAGCGTCGGTGCGGCGCGCCTAACGTCGATTGGCTCGCGCTCGATTCCGGCGCTCAAGGCCTTCCTCCGCGGCGAGCAGCAGTACCGCAAGGGTTTTATGGATTCGGCGCACGCCGAGTACGAGCGCGCGACGGCTCTCGACACGACATTCGGACTTGCGTTCAACAGACTGGCGGAAACGATCGGCTGGCTTGGATCCGACACAGATTCGCTTGCGCTGGCGCTCCGTCTGCGCGCAGGCGTGTACACGCAGGGACTCGCTCGGCGCGACAGCCTCTTGGTGCTCGCAGATTCGAATCACGCGGCGGGCTTACTCGCGCAAACGGACACCGGCACCTGGCGTCACGCCCGGCGCACGCTCGCCCTGCTGAATGCGGCCGGTCGCGAGTATCCGCTCGATCCGCAGATCTGGAATGCGCTGGGCGAAGAGAGCATCCATCAAGTTCATTTCGCGCCCGCTCCGGCGGCGGTGATCCTCGCGCGCTTCGAGCACGCCATCGAGATCGACTCGCAGTTCACGCCCGCGTATCCGCACGCGATCGAGCTGGCGGCTGCGATGCACGACACGGCCAAAGTGCAGCGCCTGATAGCGGCGCATAGAAAGTGGGGCCAGACTCCGGGACGGCCGGCTTTCTATCTCGATGCGCTCGAGGTCGTACTCGCTCGTGGCCTGGCGGTTCTGGATTCCGCGGCTCCAACCTCACGCATCGCACATAGTCTAACTCAATCGTTAGGCTACTTGCTCGATTCGACTGAGCCCGGCGTTGTCGTCTCGCGACGTTACGTCGAGCTGGCCAGCGTACAAGGCGGACGCATGGACCACGCACGCGAGCACCTTGGCTCGGCGCTCGCGTACCGCGGGCACGTGCGCGAGGCGGCAACGGCGGGAGCCCAAAACCCACGCTTTATCGCTGAGCTGTCCCTGCTCGGCGGATTCTCGCGCGACAGCGCGAACAAGATGTTCGACTCCTGGCTTCGAACGCGCGATTCGCACGCACGGCTGGCGCTGTCCTATTGGGCGCTTCACGGCGACAGCGCGAGGGTTCGTCGACTCCTGGCGCAGATGGAGGAACGTGCTCTAGGATCGCAGCCGTCGCTGTCGCGAACGCTCGCTGAGCAGGGAATCGCCGAGGGGCGTTTCTTCCTCGCGCTCGCGCGTCACGACACGGTAAGCGGCGTTAGGCTGATGCCACAGCTTGTCGATTCGTTGTGCCTGGATGGTTGTGATCTGATTCGCTTCGCGAAGGCGCGGGTCCTTGCCTCTCAGGGGCGAAATGAGGAAGCGCAGCAGCTCTTCACGCCCGCTTATCGTACGATCGTGGCCCTGCTCATGCCGCTCTTCCTGCTCGAGCACGCACGAGTCAGCGAGCGCTTGGGGCAGCGTGAGCTGGCGCTACGAGACTACCAGTTCGTTGCGCGAGCGTGGAGTCGAGCGGATCCCGAATTGCGCGCGTACGTCGACGAGTCGAGCCAGGCGATCGAGCGGTTAGGCGGCAGGAAGGACATGCCAGCGTCGCGCTCAGTTCCGCGCAAACCCTAGGACTAGCGCTTGGGTCGCCGCACGGCCGTAAGCAACACAGCGACGTCGTCGTTTCTCGGATTCGTAAAGTCGAGCCGGATGCGGCCGTCAGGCGTCTCGCTGACGGTCGCCGGAATCGAGCAATTGGTCAGCATCCAGCCTAACGGGAGCACCATCGCGTTGGCCGGGCGGCCGAAGGCGCGGTCCCATACCAGTTCATCACCGACGAGCCCGTAGCGTCCAGGATCGGCGTACGTCTCGCTGATCCTGAGCCGCACTGACTTCCCCTGCTGCACGGCCGGGAAGCGAATCAACACGACCTCGGATTCAGGGCGCACGGCCTCGCCGATATCGAGTTTCGCCGTTGTGATTTCATCACCACGCAGGATCTGCGTCTGCAACGACTCGCCCGTGTCGAGAATGCGCGCGGAGGGATTCGATACCTTGCTCCCACCCCTAACGACGTTCAAATAACGATCGACGCTAGGACGCGACTCCGTGTAGTCATGGTACAGATCAAACGCGTGCGTCTCGGGTTGCTGCAGGAAATACACGATCTCGCGATCCTGCCGGGCCCGCTCGGAGAGTCGTGAGGCGCGGTTGGCTCCCAGCTCCTGAGCGGCAGCGCCCGCGGATACCACCACCAACGCCATGGCCACGGCGATCCATTTCATGGCGCGCCTCCGACCTTGCGGCCTCTGACGACGTACGGCACAGCCGCGCTGCCGACGTTGATGAAGCTCACCGCAATGCGACCGTCAGCCTCGCGGCGGATCTGCGACGGATAGTTCACCGCGATCAGCTCGTAGCCTAACGGGAGCACGACACTATTCTTCGTGATGCCGAGCGATCGATCGAATGTGATCGTGTCGCCGCTGACGAGGTAGCTCTTGGGGTCTTCGTACGTCTTGTCGATCAGCAGCCGCACCTCGCCGTCCTTCGGCACGGCGCGTGGCAGCGTCACCATGATGTATTCGCCGGTCGTGTCGGCGCGCGTGACGCCTCCGTCGCGTGCGACGCGTCCACTCACCACCTCGAACTTCAGTTTGTCTCCGGTCATGCGGTCATACACAGCTTCGTCGGTCGCGATGCTGCCCTTGCGAATCGGATTGAAGTAGCGCGTCGCACCGGCCGTCGTCGCAGTCACTTCATATATGATGCGGAACTTGGCCGAGCCCGGAGCGAGCAGCTCGTAGCGCGTGTAGTGATCCGCGTCGGTTTGTGGCGAACGCTGCGCGACGCCGAGCGACGGCGCCCCGAGGAGCAGCAGGCTCGTTAGGAGATATCGTGTCATGGGAGCGCGAATGCGCGCAGTTTGGCGCCCGGTCCAGGTCCGCCCGTCGCGATCAGGACGAACTGCTTGCCGGCCTTCGTGCGATACGTCATTGGATTCGCGTAGCCGCGTTGACCAAGGTCAGCCTGCCAGCGCACGCGTCCGTCGTTCGTGTCGACTGCGTAGAGCGTGTTGCCGCCGCCGGTAATGAACACGAGACCGCCCTTCGTCACCACGCCGCCGGGCGCTCCGCTCACGCCTAACGCTGGAGGCAGCTGCACGCCATTGAGTGCCGGATGCTTGCGCACGTCCGGCGAGTCCCCGATCGGGACTTGCCACTTGTGCTCCCCGGTATTGAGGTCGATGGCAGTCAGCGTGCCGTATGGTGGCTTGTTGAGCGGCAGCGGACTGGCCGTCGAATCGCGTTCCGTCCCCTCCGGCCCACCGATGAGACGGACACCTAACGAGGAGTTGCGCAGATCCGCCATGAATGTGTCGTCCACGGTGTCCGATTTCCCGGCCTGCTTCACCAATCGCCACAGACTCGGCGAGTTGGATGCCTTCACGAAGAGCGTGTTCGTCTCGGGATCGAACGCCGCTCCACCCCAGCCGACGCCACCGATCGAGCCAGGCATGGTGACGGTCCCGATCTGACTTGGCGGTGAGTAAATCGGACCGGCTGCGTACTTGTCCAGCTCGGCCAGCGCCGCGGCCTTGATCTCCGGAGTGTAATCGAGCACGTCGTTAGGTCCAAAACCCTGCACGGCAACAGGCGCAGGAAGCGACGGGAATGGCTGCGTCGGCCATGCACGCTCACCGGGAACGTCGCTCGCGGGAACAGGACGCTCTTCGATCGGCCACACTGGACGGCCGGTCTGCCTATCGAAGACGAAGATCCATCCCTGCTTTGTCGGGACGACAACGGCATCGATGCTGCTGCCGCCGACGTTGATCGTCACCAGGTTAGGCGGCGCGGGCAGATCGTAATCCCAGAGACCGTGATGCGCGATCTGATAATGCCACACGCGCTGGCCGGTGCGCGCGTCGAGACAAACGATCGATTCGCCGTACAAATTCGCGCCTAACCGGCGGCCGCCATACCAATCATTGCTCGGTGTACCGACCGGCAGATACAAATAGCCGCGCGCCGTGTCGACAGTGAACGGTGCCCAGACGTTCGTGTGGCCGACATAACGCCAAGAGTCCTTCTCCCAGGTCGCGTTACCGGAGTCGCCCGGCTCGGGGACGGTCTTGAAGCGCCACATCCGCCTTCCGGTGCGTACGTCGAACGCCTGCACATCACCCGGGGGATCGCCCTTGTACACCAGCCGATCGCCAACGCCGTTGCCAACGATGATGAGGTCGTGCCAGACGACAGGTGGCGACGTATTGGTGTAGTGGCGCTTTTCAACTGAACGCGAGAGATCGCTCGTTAGGTCGACCTCGCCGCTGCTGCCGAACGTCGAGATTGGCTGGCCCGTCGCCGCGTTGAGCGCGATGAGACGCCACCGGCTATTGATGAAGATCCGACGCTCGGTGCCATCGGTCCACGTCGCGACGCCGCGGTGCACGAAGCCAGTTCCGTTGGACGGCTGACCGGGACGATAGGCGCCCGGATCGAACTCCCAGTATTTCGAACCCGTCGTCGGGTCCAGCGCCACGACGCGATTGAACGGCGTGCTGAAATACAGCGTGTCGTTCAGCATGATGGGCGTCGTCTGGAACATCCCGGGACGCGCCGCCTTCGTCGAATCGCTGTCCGCGATCGGCTGCTCGCCGGTCTCCCAGGTCCAGGCGCTAGTTAGGCGAACCACGTTGCCGCGGTTGATGTCGGCCAGCGGCGAGTACTTCATGCCGCCCGGATCGCCGCCGTACGCCGGCCATTCGACCATTCCCCGCGTACTCGGCTGGTTGCACGCCGCGGCTGCCAAGATGATCAAACAGCAAAGCCGCGTCACGGAGTCGTCCCGTCGTGTCGCACGACCGTTCCTCCCTTCATGACGAACGACACTTGCTTGAGCGCCGTGATGTCGCTCAGCGGATTCCCGCGTACTGCGATGATGTCAGCCTCGAGTCCTGGTGCGATGGCGCCGATCTGCCGTCCGAGACCTAACGACTCGGCGGCACGCGAGGTCGCCGAGATGAGCGCATCCGACGCAGGTTGCCCGCCCTCGTTCACGCGGCAAATGAGATCGTCCACGTTGTGGCCGTGCGCGCCGGCGACGGCGTCCGTTCCCCAGACGAGCTTGAGCCGCGGCGTGCGCGATGCGCGCTTGATGACATCTACAGCGAGTGGGATCGCCTTCTCCATCGCGGCGAACCCCTCGGCGTTGTAGTTCCCGATCCCCTCGAAGTAGCGCTTGTTGCCGAGGTAGTTGCGGAAGACGAGACCGCACTGCGGCGAGAAGTACGTGCCGCGCTGCGCCATCAGCTCGAGAACGTCGTTCGTCACGAAGACGCCGTGCTCGATCTGATCACACCCCGCGAGCACCGCGGCTTTCACTGCCTCGGCGGCGTGGGCATGAACGAGCACGCGGAGCCCTTGCTTGTGCGCTTCGTCGCACGCGGCATTGAGCTGTTCCTGCGTCATGGTGGCGCCGCCGCCGTCGCGAATGCTCTTGGACGCGAAGAGCTTCACCAGGTCAGCGCCGCGCGTCTTCATCTCGCGAATCCGCGTGCGCAGCTCGTCAGGCGAGCTGCGCTCGTTGAACGAGCCTAACGAAGTCAGGATGCTTGGGCCCACGACACGGCCGCGCTTGATCGCGTCGCGCAGGTCGGCGTCTTCCGGCGATCCGGGACTCTGCACGGTCGTGACACCGCCGCGCAGGGTCGCCATCGCATTGCCGGCCCACGCCAGAGCCTGCACGGCCGGCGAGTCGCCGTCGTCGTTCGTGTGCAGTCGCTCTTTGCTGTTGAGATACCAGACGATGTGCGCGTGCACGTCCACCAGCCCCGGGAGGAGCGTGACGTCACCGAGGTCATACCGCTGGCCTTTGAAGTCGCGCGGGGCTGCGCCAACCTGAGTGATGCGACCGCCATCAATGACTATTGCAGCGTTTTGCTGCAGCTGGCCTCGCCCGTCGAAGAGTCGGCTGGCGGTGATCAGGATCTGTCCACTACTGACGACCGGGAACAGAACGCCTAACGCCGTGCTCAAGAGGAGGCGGTGCATCGAGGTCACAGGTCAGTGGTCAGAGATCTAAGGACTAAGGACTCGCCATAGCACGTGCCGGAAATGCTTCACCGATTTTTGATGCGCTGCGAAGCGATAGAGCACAGAACGTCAGTGTTCCATTGGCGCATCCAGCTGTCGGCATCGTTGGCGCGCCGACGACGAACAGATTCTCGTGGTCGTGCGTCCGCCCGTACGAATCGACGACACTCTGCCCAGGCTCCGTCCCCATGCGACATCCGCCGGCAGGATGATCCTGGAAGTCGTCCACGTTCTTGCGGAGAATGCGTCCGTTGCCGGCGCGCGCGAGTCGCTCGAAGAGCCTCGTAATTTCTTCTTCCTGATATGGCCGCAGCGCTTTCGATTCGCCGCTGTCGCGCATAACGACGGACGGCAGCGGTGTGCCCCAAGGGGTCTTGCGCGAGGTATCGAGCACGAGCTCGCTCTCACGCGCTGGGAGCACGTCATAATACGAACGCACTCGCGCCGTCCCCTTCTTCACTCGCTCGCGCCAATCGGCCAGCAGCGCGTCGCCTAACAGCAATTCGCCGGAGTCCGCGCGCAGCCGAGCATCGCGAGCGACGCTCGACTCCCATACGCGCAAGTCGTGGCGCAGATATCTGTCCTTCGACGCCGCTGGTCGCATGAAGGCTTTCGTCACCAGCGAATGCTGCTCATTGATTCCCGGATACAGCTCCAGCGGCAGCTCGATGAAGGCCTGCACATTGCGGTGGCCGCACAGGTACTTGCCGACGAGCCCGGACGAATTTGCCAGACCGTTTGGAAAGCGGGCGTCTGTCGAAGTCAGGAGCAAATACGAGCTCCACACATAGCCGCAGGCGACGACGAAGGTCTTGGCGCGGATCTGCAGCGGCTCGTTCGGCCGATCGCGCGAGACAGCCTCGGCGACCTCGATCTGGTTCGATCCTTGTTTCGCGAGCAAACGCCTAACGTGCGTGCGCGAATGCAAGCGTACGCGCCCGCTGGCGCGCAGCGCGCGCCACGTCATGTCCGGGTTGTACTTGGCGCCGACAGGGCAGATCGGGAAGCACGTGTCGTTGCGACAGCACGCGCCGCGCCCTTCGCGTGCGACCGAGAGCTTGGCCGAGGGCTGGCTCCACGTCGGAATGCCGGCGCTGGTCACCCAGTCGCGCAGCCTCGTTAGGTTGTACGTGAGCGGCAACGCGGGCAACGGGAACGGCTTGGAACGCGGATCCAGCACGCTCGGCCCCTGTTCGCCCGCGACGCCCATGCGCTCTTCAGCTTCCTGGTAGAACGGGTCCAGCTCGTCGTAAGTCAGCGCCCAGTCGCTACCGACGCCGTAAAGCGATCGCACGCGAAAGTCTTCGGGAGAGAATCGTGGCGTGACGCCGCCCCAGTGCATGGCGAGTCCCCCGACCTGCATCGAGCGCGACTGGATTCCATCCACTTCCAGGCCGTCCAGGTGATCGCGCGGCCATGGACTCTCGCCATAGTCGAGAAAGCGCGAGCGCAACGCGTGCAGGTTCTGCGTCGCCGGCGCTTCGTCGCCGGTCTCCAGCACGACAACGTCCGCACGCCGCGAGTCAGCGAGCTTCCACGCGACCATCGCCGCGCTGATCCCTGAGCCGACGATGCAGACGTCGGTCTCTATCACGCGCGCCGTCATGGTGATCCAGTTGCCGAGCGCGGTGCATCGGCGAGCGGAAGTGGTTTGCGGGCGTTCTGCGCGAGCGGCCGGCACTTGTTGCGTCCGATCCGCGCGCGATAGCAGAGATCCGTGGCGTCGCTGGAGCCGTAGAAATGTGCGAGCATGCCTAACGCGATGTGCGGAGCCGCAACGACGTTCGGCAGGCGCTCGCCCTTGAAGTCGCTGATTGCGTCGCGCACGAGCGCCTGTCGCTCGTTGACTCCCAGCGCGGCGAACGCTTTTGCGTGCTTGTCACGCGCGGCGCGATCGAGGGCGTTGAGCTGTGTCGTCCACTTCGGAACGGGCGACGGGCCGGCGTAGCCGATGCGCGGCGAGCCGTACGGGTGCAGCAGCTCGGCGCCTTCGCGATACCCGTTCATCCAGCGCCAGAACGCATCGCTGGCGATCTCGAGACGCGCCTGGCCCATCTCGCTCGGCAGGATCGCGGCGCCTAACGCGCGGATCGAGGCTTGCGATGGAACGGCGCGCTGTCGTACGCCGCCCAAAGTCAGGCGTCGGCCCAGGGCGCGCACGCTACCCGGCAATGCCGCGACTGCGCTCAACACTCCGACGAATTGTCGCCTTGTGAACATCGATTATCGCTCCAAAAGCAACAGCTGCTGACAGCCGACAGATGCAAGCTGACAGCAGGACAGCTACAAAGCCCAGCTGACAGCTAGTGCGCGTAAGAGCTACGACCTAATCACTTGCCTCACAAGACTTTCCCCGCGAACGCCATAACACTCAATTTTTGATGATGGAGATCGCGTTACCGAATTGCGTCGTGCGCGAATTCCGGCCCGGCGACGAGGAGAGTCTCGCCCGGAACGCAAACGACCGCAGAATCTGGCGCAACCTCAAGGACGCCTTCCCGCATCCGTACACGCTGGACCACGCTCGCGCCTGGATCGCACAGAACCAATACCAAAAACCGCCGCATCACTTTGCGATCGACGTGGACGGACAGGTCGTTGGCGGCATCGGACTCGAGTTCAAGCCCGACATCTGGCGCTACGCGGCCGAATTTGGGTACTGGCTCTCGCCGGATTACTGGGGACGCGGGATCATGTCCGGCGTGCTCAAGGCCGTCGTGGACTACGCGTTCGCCACGTTCGACATCAACCGGCTCTGGGCCGGAGCATTCGACTGGAATCCGGCGTCGGTGCGCGTGCTCGAGAAGGCCGGTTTTGTCTTCGAGGCGCGCCTAAAGGAAAGCGCCTATAAAGACGGCGTGTTCGTGGATGAAGTGATTTACGCGATCGTGCGGCCTATTGGCCAGCCACGCAACCCAGCGGCCTAACGAATACCGACGCAGAGCGCGGCCATCGCCGGATC
>CBQVAZ010000060.1:0-11471 GCA_967720205.1 uncultured Gemmatimonadaceae bacterium
AAGCAGAAGACCTTGGAGTATCATCCGGATCCGGAAGAACCAGCGTGCGACAAACTAGTGCGCGGGCGCACGCTTGGCTGCGCGAGAGCGTGCTGCTTACGGAGAGCCGACGCTCTTTGCTGCTCCGAGATCGATCCTGATCTCGAACTTCGCTCGGCCGGTGGCCGTCAGCTCGGCTGCCACACCGTTCCAGTCGCCATCGACGGCCGCCTGCTCGTCGGACTGGTGGTAGTACTTAGCGGATCCCATGTGAATGCCGGTGTGCGCGCGCATGAGAGCCACCGCGTCGATGCGTTCTTTGCGAAGCAGTCGCAGCTCGTCGCTTATCGTGATCGCATCAGGCGCGAAGGCAATGCGCCGCCGCAGCGTGAGCGGCCCTGGGCGTGCCGCGGCCATCAGGCGCCTGACGATGCGGTCGCGGATCCAGGCCCCAAGGGCCGCGCTGCGGAACAGAGTGAGCGCCAGTATCCGAAGCACGAGATAGTTGGCCGGTGTCGGCAGCAACTGATGGAACTCGCTGAATCGAGTCTCCAAAGTCAGCGAGCTTTCAGCGACGTCCGTTGCTTTCCCGAAGCCTAACGTCTGAGAGAGCCAGCGACGCTTCCCTGCCTGCGCGATGTATCCGGCATCCTCGTAGGCGAGCGCCTCGCGCTCGCGATCGAAGACCCGGCAGACACCGCCTTTGTGCGAATTGATCACTGCGTAGTAATGCGCGGTGGCGACGGCAGCGATGCCCGAGCCGGCGAAATGCTTCACGTATGCTGTGCGCTCGCAGGGGAGCACTTCAGTCGACGTAAGCTCAGTCGCGGCGTTCGACGCCTCCACATACGACGCGACGAGCGGGATGAGATTGTGCGCGTCCGTGGTAGCCGGTGTTACGACGTTGCCGCGCGTTAGGCGCTGTCTCATGAATCGGGCAATCGCGGCAGCTGACGGAACCTCGCCGGCCAACAGCTCGAAGCCCGCCGGGAAGTACAGCGACGTGTGCCGGCTGCCGTAGACGCCGCCGACGCTGCCGTCCGGATGCACGCAGTGCGCATAGAAATCGATCGAGCGTCGCAGTGATTCGAGCAGGCTGGAATCGCGCGTTGCAGCCCAGTAGTGGGCGAGATATGAGATTCCTAACGATTCATATCCCGGATCGGCGCCGCCGTACTCGTTGTACCAGCCGTCCTGGGACTGCATGCGCAAAATGCGCGATACGATCTCCTGCGCGCGCACGCGATAGCGCGCGTCACTCGTGAGCATGGCCGCGTGCAAGTACGCGCACGCGAAGAGCCCCCAGTGGTTGCTGGCAAAGCCGTGCGACTGCTCGTACTGCATGCCAAACTCGGCTCCTCGCCGCACCGCGTTCGTCACGCGGACGCGCAGTTCGGTGTCCATAGCCTCGCTCAACAGGCCCGCGACCTTGCTCAGCGCGAAACAGATGCCGAGCGTTGGACCGGGATCGAAGTCGTTAGGTGCGAACGCCTCGAACGCGCCATTTGGTTTCTGTCGTCCTAAGGTGTGTTCAACGGCGCCGATGATCCACTCGCGCAAACGCGCGTTGCCGCGATAGGCGCTCCCGGCGAATGGATGCCGCCAGAGCAGAGCGAGCGGATACATGCCCATCTGCAGCGGTCCGATCGGGAAATCGCGGAACTTCCAGCTCCAGTGTTCGCGATCGAAGCTGCCGTGACTGATCGAGCACGGCTCGCGGTCCAGTTTGCCGAGCAGGCGTGGGATCGCACTCAGCGCGAGGGAAGCGTACGCGGAATCCGCGGCCATCCTCGCGAAGGGCGAACGTCTAGAAGACGAAGGGGATGAGCCGCTTGGTTCGCGTCATGTACTCGCGGTAGCCGGGCAGCAGCGCCGCCGAATGCCGCTCTTCGACGAACATGCGGATCACGAGAAACGTCCCCAGGAATCCGACAATGTAAATGAGACTGTAGTACGCCTGCAGAATCAGTGCGGCGCCAACGAAAAGAATGACGGCACCCGTCGTGCCCGGATTCCGGACATAACGAAAAAGACCCGTATCGACAAGCTTATGATTGGGACGTACCTCGACGTGCGTCGAGAGCTGCTCGCCTAACGTGTCGATCGCCGAATAGCGGATCATCGTGCCGACACCCGCGAGCACGAGGCCGATCGTGACGACGGACCAGGAGATCGGCCGCGGGAAAAAGAAGAACTCGATCGGCGGCAGCAGAACGCTTCCCGTGACGCCAAGGTAGATCGGGAGGAAGAGCCACTCACCCGTGCGCTGACCGACCACGGAGCTGGGACGAAACACTGACTGTTCCAGCCAGCGGTAGAAGAGCACGACGGCTAGCCACATGAGTGGCCGTGTCCACTCGCGCTTGGGGTCCAGCAGGACCGGCCCCAACGCTGCGGCCGAACAGACCGCCGTAAACAGCAGCAGCTGCAGCGTGAAGAAGCGTCGTGGCGCGTTCGATGTCGTCACGTTAGGCAACCGACGAGCGAACTAGAAAACGAACGGGATCAACCGCTTCGTGCGCTTCATGTAGTCGCGGTAACCCTGGAGGTTGCGGCCCAGCTCGTCCTCTTCGTAGTAGATGCGGATGAGCTGCGTCGTCCAGAACACAAAGCAAATGAAGAAAAGGCTGTAGAAGCTCTGCAGGATGAGCGCGGCACCCATCGTGAACATCATGACGCCCGCATATCCCGGATGCCTGATCACGCGCATAACGCCGGAGTCGACGAGCTCGTGACCGGGGCGCACCTCAACGTGAGTCGAGAAATGCTCGCCGATCGTCTTCACGCTCAAGTAGCGAAGCCATGTCCCCGCGATCGCCAGCGCGACACCGATGACCATCCACGGGATCGAGAGCGGTCTCGGATGCAGCGCGAACTCGATCGGTGGCAGAATGATGCTGCCCGCGAGGCTCATCCAAATCGAATAGAACAACCACTCTGCCTTGCGCGCGCCGTGGACCTCGCGCGGACAGAAGACGCGCTGCTCGAACCAGCGATATCCGAGCACGACTGCGAGCCAAACGAGGGGCCGCAGGAGCTCGGTCGACATACCAGTCGCGATAGGACCTAACGCGGCCGCGAGGCACACGACGGTCCATACCATCAGCTGTGGCGTGATCATTCGGTGGCGAGTTTCAGCGGGTGCCATGTAGGTCAGAGGTCAGAGGTCAAAGCGAGCGGTGAATCACCAAAGTCGCCGTGCCGCCCAGGCGCTGAATGCCTTGAACAAAGGCAACGGAAGCAGAGAGATCGCCTTACGAGTGCGTGCATAACGTGGGCTGCTGCTGTCCGCGGACTGATGCGCCTCGCCATTCGGTGAGTAGAAGTAGTTGGGAATCGTAAACTGCTCCCCACCCCATTTGCGCTTATACGCGAGCAGACCTTCCTGCAACGGTGAGTCCGCACCGAAGTAGAACGACTGAAAGCCCGAGACGGCCGACCAGCGAATCGCCTCCCAGAAAAGGAGGTCGTTCACCCGGGCATCCTTCGCGTCTGGGTTGGAGCCCATGTACGCGGAAACGACCTCGCGCTTGTAAGGCAACACGAGAAGCGCGCCTTGCGCGACTCCCTCCTTTTCAACCAGCAACAGGCGAACGCGACCTTTAGGAAGGAGATGCCGCCAGATCGCCTGAAAGAAAGCGAATGGATACGCCGGCACGCCTTGCCTTTTGCGCGTCATCAAGAAGAGCCGATAGAACGTCGCGAGGTCGGACTCGTCGCCGCTCCAGCGGGGGATCATCCCAGAATTGCGGGCCTTGTTCACAGCGCGCCGAGTGGGAGATCGGAAGACGTCGTTCCACAGCTGGTCTTCGCTCATCGCGACCGGGACCACAGTAGTGACCCAGTGCTTCTCGACCGAGTAGCCTGCCGATGTTAGTGCCTCATCCAGCCCGGGCGGCGGAAACTTGAGAGCCACTTTCGCCTTCGCCTTACGACCCAATTCTGCGGCGGCCAGCGCGAGTTGGCGTGCGACGGCGGGCTCGTTCACTAGCGGACCGCCTTTATCGCGAAGCGGCACGGAGACGAGCGCCTTTCCTCCAATTGCTCGTACTTCGAAGAGCGGAAGCACACCGACGACGCCGCTCGACGAAATAGCTCGCAGGTACCTCGCCCGGTGGCCGAGGCTCTCGACGGCCGCTCGTCGCCAGGCGAGCGTGTGATAGATCGTCGCATCCGGGTGTGATTCGACGAAGGCCTCCCACGCAGGCTCCTCCTCCTCGCGGAGAAGATCCACTGCATAAGAGACTTCCGGACGCGCTGCGTCGCTCATCTGGTCGCCAAAAATAAAGCGGGGCCGCCCCGAAGGACGGCCCCATATGAACGCTTAGGTCAGCCGCGCTAGAACCCGAGGCTGATTCCAGCTGTGAGTGCCCAGTTGTGCGTCGTCTTCTGACTGAAGTTGAAGCCGGTGGCTTCCTTCATGTCGAAGCGGCCGATGTAATCCTTTGCCATCAGGCGCACACCGAGGTTGCGGGATAACTGGAGGTCAACGCCCGCGCCGACATTGCCAGCGAGGTTTGTTGACTTGGTGCTCAGCGAACCGGCGCGAATGTCATAACGCATCGCACCTGCACCGGCTTGCACGAACGGAGTGAGGCCGGACCCGAGCGACGACGTCATCGGGAGCCTGAGCTGCAGCGCGCCGTCGTATAGCAGAACTTTGCTGTCGGCGATGTCGAAGCCACCGATAATTGGGAGGCCGACTTCGATGTTGGAGTCGGCGTAGCCGACGTTCCCCACGATGGAGACGTTAGGCCCGAGGTCGAGGCCGAGCTCACCACCGATGATGGCGGTTCCCTGGTTCGAGACGCGCGTGCCGATCGGCCCATCCATGAAATGGCCGAACTGGATGTAGCCGACGTACGGCGTTAGGCGAGCGACCGTGGGCTTGGACTGCTGCGCAAAGATTGGCGTCGCGAATACAGTCGCGCCCAACAGGGTGGTCGCGAGACGGCTGACGAAGTTCTTGATCATGGCGTGTTCCTCAGTGACTTGGGATTATTCCCGAGCCATAGAGAAGCAGGGCCGATGCCCGTCTGGACGCCATTTGTAAGTCATGACGAGAGAAGTACTTATACGACGTCACAGCAGGCCCGCATCGCGCGTTGTCCTCTAGCACGTACGTGCGAGTGTCCTGAAATGAATTTGCCGCCGATGGACGCGGATCAACGCGGAAAAAGGTCCAAAAGCAATTTGAATCCGCGAAAACCCGCGGCTAACTGCTTATGAAATCTGGCGCAATCCTATGCGTTCATGATTTTGCGGCGTATTCGTCCCAGAGCTGTGCGACTGCGACAGCGCCCTTCTCGAAGTTCTCCACGCTCATCCATTCGTTAGGTGCGTGCGCATTCTCACCGGGTAACCCAAAACCCACCAGCAGCACCGGCGCGCCAAGCACGCTCGTGAAATCGCCAACGACCGGAATGGAACCGCCCTCGCCCGTAGTCACCGGTTCGCGATCCCACGCGGCTTTGAGCGCGGCGCGCGCGGCATCGTAGATCGGTCCTTCGAGGTTCGCGCGCCACGGCTTGCCGCCGTGGAGATAGCGCACCTGCACATTCACGCCGCCGGGCGTCACCGTGTCGAGGTGGTCCCTGAGCAGCGTCTCGATCTCGGCGGGATCCTGATCTGGCACGAGGCGGCAGCTCACCTTGGCCATCGCCTTCGACGGCAGCACGGTCTTGGCGCCCTCTCCCGTGTAGCCGCTCAGTAGTCCGTTGATTTCGCAGGTCGGCCGAGTCCAGATGCGTTCCAGCGTGGAATAGCCCAACTCGCCGCATAACGCGGGAGCGCCGGTTTCAAGGCGGAAGTGTTCTTCTTGAAACGGCAGGTCGCGCATCTGGTCGCGCTGAGTAGCGTCGTAGTCGCGCACTCGATCGTAGAAGCCGCGGATTGCGATATGGCCGCTGTCGTCGTGCAGCGTGGCCAGCATGCGAGCGAGCGTCGTCGCCGGATTCACGACCGCACCGCCGTATGAGCCCGAGTGCAGATCCGTCTTCGGCCCTTCGACGTCGATCTGGAAGTACGCGAGACCACGCAGCGACGACAGTATCGACGGCATGCCCGGCGCGAACATCGCGGAGTCCGAGATGACGACGGCATCGCACTTCAGCTTGTCGGCATGCAATTTCACGAACGGCGCCAAGTGATCGCTCCCGACCTCTTCCTCTCCTTCGGCCAGCACGACGACGTTCACCGGGAGGCGGCCGCGGACGCGCAGGTGCGCCTCGATTGCCTTGAGATGCAGGAAGAGCTGGCCCTTGTCGTCGACGGCTCCGCGCGCGTAGATGCGACCGGCACGCACGTTAGGCTCGAAGGGTGGTGAGTCCCAGAGCTCGAGCGGCTCGGCCGGCTGCACGTCGTAATGGCCGTAGACCAGCACGGTCTTGGCGCTTGGGCCCGCCTCGCGCCATTCGCCGAGGACGACGGGGTGGCCGGCTGTGTCCATGATGCGCGCCTGCAAGCCCACCTGGGTCATGGCGCCGTGAAGCCACTCGGCGCAGCGCCTAACGTCTGCTTTGTGATCGCTCTGCGCGCTCACGCTTGGAATGCGCAGGAACTCGAACAGCTCTTCTCCATGCCGGGTGCGATTCTGATCGAGGTATTGCTTGAGGTCGGACATTGGCTTGATCTAACGGCTGTGCGTCAAAGGTTGAATGTTCTAAGATCTAAGGTCGATTGAAGAGCAGTTGCTCGCTAGCGTCAACGCGACGCGCTGGGCATACGTTAGGTGTTCGTGGTTGGGCGGATTTTGGACATGGGCCTCAGCTAACCTTCCAATTGAACAAACTCAGCGGCGAGACCTCACCGTACCTTCTTCAACACGCCGAAAATCCGGTTGACTGGTATCCCTGGGGCAACGCCGCGCTCGAGCGCGCCAAGCGAGAGGATAAACCGATCCTTCTCTCGATTGGTTATGCAGCGTGTCACTGGTGCCACGTGATGGCGCACGAGTCGTTCGAGAGCGCCGAAACGGCGCAGCTGATGAACGACCTCTTCGTCAACGTCAAGGTGGATCGCGAGGAGCGACCCGACCTCGACGCTGTGTATATGCAGGCCGTTCAGGCGATGACGGGTCACGGCGGCTGGCCGATGACGGTATTTCTCACGCCCGAGGGTGTTCCCTTCTTCGGCGGCACGTACTTCCCGCCGACGGAGCGCGAAGGGATGCCGTCGTTCAGGCGCATCCTGCAGTCCGTCGCGACCGCGTATCGCGATCGGCGCTTCACTGTCGATGCCACGGCCACGCGCATGCGCGATTTCTACGCGGCGCAGCGTGATACCTGGCGCAGCTCGAGCGAGCTGTCGTCACGCACGCTGGAAAGCGCTTGTCGAACCCTGGAGCGCTCGTACGACGAGCGGCACGGCGGCTTCGGCGGCGCCCCAAAGTTTCCGCCGACGATGGCGCTCGACTTTCTGCTGCGCTATGGCACGCGCACGGGACACGGCCGCGCGCTCGAGATGGCGTTAGGCACCTTCCGCAGCATGGCGCGCGGCGGCATGTACGATCAGCTCGGCGGCGGCTTTCACCGCTACAGCGTGGACGAGCGCTGGCTGGTGCCGCACTTCGAGAAGATGCTGTACGACAACGCGCTGCTCGTTAGGTTCGGCAGCCACCTCTGGCAGGCGACGCACGACGCCGAGGTCGAGCGTGTCGTGCGGGACACGATCCAATGGCTGACGCGAGAGATGACCTCGCCGGAAGCAGGCTTTTACTCGTCCCTCGATGCGGATAGCGAGGGCGGCGAGGGGACGTTCTACGTGTGGACGCTCGCGCAGTTCAGGGAACTGCTCGGTGAAGATGCCGAAGTCGCGGCCGCGTATTGGGGTGTGACGGCCCAAGGAAACTTCGAGGACTACGGCGAGTGCGTGGTGCACGTGCCCGCGGCGCCTGAGGCCCTGGCGGCGCGTTTCCGCCTAACGGTTGATGAGCTGCAACAAAGAATCGATCGTGCGCGCGCAGCACTCATGGAGGTGCGCTCACGACGACCGCGACCGGGGCGCGACGAGAAGATTCTAGCCTCGTGGAACGGGCTCATGCTCCGCGGCCTCGTCGAGGCTGCGAGGGCCTTCGAGAACGAGAGCTACCGCGCGCTGGCCATCAGGAACGGCGAATTCTTGCGTCAGACGTTCGTGCGCGAGGGACGCGTGACGCGCTCGTTCAAGGACGGCGTCAGTAAGGGCCATGGATTCCTGGAGGATCATGCGGCGATCGCGCTCGCATGGCTGGACCTTTACGCGCTCACGGGCGACCGCAGCTGGCTCGACGACGCGCGCACGTTAGGCGACTCGACGCTCGAGTGGTTCTGGGACGAAGACGTCGGCGCCTGGTATGACACGGCGCGGGATCATGAGCAACTCATCACGCGTCCGCGCGACGCGACAGACAACGCGCTCCCTTCAGGGTCGTCCCTCGCTACGGAGCTGATGCAACGGCTGGCCGTGTACACCGGCGCTGAGAAATACCGGCTTACCGCCGATCGTTTTCTCGCGAGCACCGCCGACGCGATGGCCACTCATCCCACGGCATTTGGGCACCTGCTTGGGGCTGCGGACTTTGCCGTGTTCGATCCGCTGGAGGTCGCGGTGATCGGTGGCCCCGAATCGCGGAGCGTCGCAGGTATGCTACGCCACGTCGCAAACCGGTACTTGCCCAGCCTGGTACTGGTTCTGTCCGGCGGTGAGCCGGGGAGTGATCTACCGCTGCTCAAAAACAGGGCAGCCGGCGGAGAGGCCATCGCATACGTATGTCGCCACTACGTTTGCGAAGCCCCTGCGAAATCGGTCGACCAGCTGGCGGCGAGCCTGGATGCTGCGTTGCGACCGGGGGTGCCCGGCGTCCCCTAAGTGTTGCCGGGCACACGCCTTGCCCGCGGGCAGGGGTGTTATACTGCGGCGTTGTTTAAGGAAACGGGGGCGAAGCGAGCTCCGAGTGTCCAGCAACAGGAAGCGGGCGTCGCATGGGTGACTGGCTCGGTAGCCGCCCAGAGTGTCCCAACCAACTTCGATCCGACTAAAGCGCTCATGCAGTCCGGCACACTGAAACGGCTCGCGGGAGCCGCGTGCTTCACGATTCTGGCCACGTGCACGACCGCCGTGGACCCGACGCCAGTCGCGTCGGTGCTATTGCTGCCGCCTAACGATTCCGTTCGCGTCGGCGAGATCCGGCAGCTCGAGGTTCAGGTCTTCGATGCCGCCAACAACCGGCTGTCGGGACGCCGAGTCCATTACAGCAGCGCCGAACCGGCGATTGCCACTGTGGATACGCTGGGCGTGCTGCGCGGCGTGGCTGTCGGCACCGTGCAGCTCACAGCGACAGTCGAAGGAAAACGCGGCAATGCGACCTTCAAGGTCATTCCGGCTGTGGATCGCGTGGCCGTGGCGCCATTGAGCGGCGACGTCCCGCTGGGCACGTCGCGGCAGCTCGCCGCGAACGTCTTGGACGCCTCGGGGACCGCCATCGCAGGCCGACCCGTCACGTGGTCCAGCTCCAATTCGTCGATCGCGACGGTGTCTATCTCAGGGCTCGTATCGGCCGTGGCGTTAGGCAGGGTCACGATCACCGCGGCAGTCGAAGGAAAGTCGGGAACGTCAATCATCGATGTCGTAGACCCTGTAGCGACAGTTCGCATCACGCCGCTAGTTGCCCCGACGCTTCGCGTCGGGGGAAAACTCCAACTGTCGGCAACAGCCTTGAACGGGGCCGGTCAGCCAATCACGGGGCGTCCCGTTAATTGGATTTCAACGAACCCCAACGTTGCTTCCGTGACGTCATCCGGTGAGGTCACAGCGCTCAGCGTCGGTAGCTCGACAATCATCGCTGAAATCGACCAACGCCAAGGACAGGTTGGTGTGACGGTGACGCTGATCCCCATCGGAACGGTGACATTGACGCCATCATCAGTGTCGATGTTCCGCGGCGAGCAGCGACAGCTCACCCTAACGAGTACAGATTCGACGGGTGCGACGATCACCAATTATCAGGGCCGCAACGTCGTGTTCAACAGCACGAACCTCCCTGTCGTCCAGGTCACCGCGCAAGGCGTGATCTTCGCGGCCGACAGCGGCCAGGCAAACGTCACGGCGACTGTCGATCAGGTGACGAGCAATGTGGTCGCGGTCACCGTTTCGCTCGTTCCGGTGAACAACATTACCGTGAATCCCAATCCGGGTTCGGTGAAAGTCGGCCTCACGCTGCAGATGCAAGCGATCCTGCGCGACGCCAACGGCAACATCCTCATTGGCCGACCGGTCACATGGACGGTGTCCGACCCGTCGAAGGCAACGATCTCGCCAGCCGGCGTACTGTCGGCAATCGCTGCCGGTGGGATCACCGTGACGGCGACATCAGAGGGAGTCTCCGGAACTGCTACGGTGCAAATCACACCGTAAAGCACGGCACCACAGTTTCCGGGCCCCGTGTGTTTCGCGACATGCGGGGCTCGTTTGTTAGGTTAGGGCGTCTCCGATGAGGCGGCGCGAGGCATGACAGATTCCAAAGCGTCGTTCACGCGCGGCATTTTCGCCGGCGCGATTCACGACGATCTGCTCTTTCCGTTTCCGGCCGCCGGCGACGGCCGCTATGAGCGTGAAGCGGCGCTCGTTAGGCGTGTACTCGACGACCTGCGCGCCCTCGCCCAACGCGAGATCGACGCGGCGCAGATCGACGACGACGAGGCCATCCCTGAGGCTATCGTGCGCGAATTCGCGCGCATCGGCATGCTCGGCCTCACGATTCCGGCGGAGTATGGCGGACTTGGGCTGTCGGCGCGTGCCTACGCGCGCGTGTTCGGTGAGCTGTCGCGCATCGACGCCTCGCTCGCTGTGCTCGTCGGCGTGCACTGCGGACTGGGCAGCAAGGCGATCGTCCTGTACGGCAATGCGGAGCAGAAGGCGCGCTATCTGCCGCTCCTGGCACGCGGCGAGACGCTCGCGGCCTACGCGCTGACCGAGCCTAACGTGGGCTCCGACGCGCAGCACATCGAGACGACGGCCGAGTTTGACGCGCGGCGCAATGAATGGGTGCTCAATGGGCACAAGATCTGGATCGGGAACGGGCATCGCGCCGGCGTGATCGTGACATTCGCACAGACGCGCGTCGAACGTGGGGAGCAGACGGTGCAGCGTCCGTCGGCGTTCATCGTGCGGCCGGATATGCCTGGCTTTCACGTGGTGGGCACGGTTCGCAAGCTCGGGATTCGCGGATCGACGCAGGCGGAGCTGCGCTTCGATGGGCTGCGGGTTCCCGTGGACCATCTGCTCGGTCACGTGGGGAAAGGGTTTTCGGTTGCGGTGCACGTGCTCAACGGCGGCCGCCTGACGCTGGTTGCCGGATGTTCGGCCGGAGCGCGTCGCTTGTTAGGCGAGATGGCGCGCTATGCGTCCGAGCGCGTGCAGTTCGGCAAGCCGATCGCGGAGTTCGAGATCACGCAGCGCAAGCTTGCGACGCTGGCCGCTGAGACATACGCGGCGGAAGCGATGTTAGGCGAGCT
>CBQVAZ010000061.1:0-11427 GCA_967720205.1 uncultured Gemmatimonadaceae bacterium
TATGGCATTGCATGTTGTAGCGCGACTCCACAGCGATGCGGTTGCACAGGAGACGGCGCGCTATATGGAGTACGAAGGTCAGTACGAGCTCGCCGATCGCGCCTCGGCGCGATAGCAGAAAGCGGCACCGCCACCTCGCGATGCCGCTCTGCTATGGAAACCGCGGTTCTGCCTAACGTGGAACGACGAGAGGTGTCTCCTCGCGGACGTCGAATCCAAACGACTGCAACCAGCGCTGCCACTCGGGACCGTTGTCGTTGCGGCGGTAGACGCCGCGCGTGTCCCGGCGGTTGTCGAAATTGTCGCAACGTCCGTCGCGATTCCTGTCCCAGCACCAACTCGACTGATTGCTGCGGCTCAAGAAGTCGTCGCAACGACGGTCGTTACGGTGCTTGCGACACCACTCTTCGCGCTTCGCGCGCTGACGACGATACCACTCTTCGTCCTGGCCGCGACGACGGCCCGGGCGAGCATCGCGCGATCGGTTATCGTCGTTCCACGGATCGTCATCGTTCCAGCGACGATCATCGTCCCGGCGCCAGTCGTCGTTCCGGCGGCGATCGTCGTCGCGGCGCCAATCGTCATTCCGGCGTCGATCGTCGTCGCGGCGGCGCGCGTTCTCGATCGCCTCGCGCCGTCGTGCTTCTTCGTCGCGACCGCGCTGCGCCATCGACGGCTGTGAAACCGCGCTAAGCGCGCTCGCGAACACCGCGACCAAAAACGGATAGACCACTTTCATCGATCCTCCACTCCAGTTGGTCGCCCAATGCCGGGCGACGAGCTTCGTCAATGCAGCGAAAGTGCCAGGGCGAGTCCGCGCTGCAAGTCAGTGTCGCAGTTGGGCTTGCGCGCGCGCCGCGGCGAGCGGGACTGGAGATTGTCCTGAGTCGGAGAAGCTCCTGTCGCCCGTTCCGGACAGTACCAAACCAGCTGCGCCGCGCCCTCTGTGTTCAGGGCGCAGCGCGCACGGAGTCTTTTGCCGTTGCTACTTCTTGGGCTCAGTTGGGCTACCACCGCCTCCAGCTGGCGTTGCCTGATAGCAATAGAACGTCACCGATCCGGCGCCCGGGACACCAGCACTAACGGTTGCGCATAACTGGGTACCTGTCGGACAACCGGTCGGCTTGCACAGCGTTGAATCCGCCCAGCTGTGCGTTGGATTTGCGATGAGCGCGAGCGCGGCGACGAGAAACGTCGCCGCAACACCGCTGATTTTCAGGATGCGAGACATGGATCCTCCTTGCGAGGGATTGATGTGGGATCCGTGCGTGCTGCGCGATGAACGCGTGTTGCGGCCGAACAGCGTTAGGCGGGCCGCTCGCTATTTGCGCCACTCGTAGAACACGATCGCTGGCGCCGGGTCGAGCTCGAGTGCGACGAGCGAATTGCCCACGATGCGTAGCGCAGCCGGCTGGCGCGGAAGTTTGGCGCTGTCGACGTATCGACGCGCGCGTAGGTCGAACCGATCGACGATCTTACCACGGTCGCGCGTCGTGCCGCCGAACAACACAAGGGCCATCGTGTCGTTCACCGCGACGTATCGGCTCCCAACGTGCGCCTTTGGATCGATGCGCTGAACCGTCGCTTTCTGGGGGATCTCGATTGTGTACGAGCGCAACTCCGCGAATGGGATGTGCTCCGGACCTTCGAGATCGGCGACCAGCTTTCCGTCAGGATCGATGACGAGTAGACGGCTGGACCAAACGAAGCCGACGATCGCTCCCCCGTTAGGCCGCGGTGCCACGTGCGGTTCGCGCACGAGGATGTGGCGTTTGGAGATGTCGGCGGGAGTTGGGTCGCTGTCCTGTACTCCGGGTTTACCGTCGGCCGTTACGGGTACGAGGATGTGCGGACGAGCCAGCGGCGCGCCCCACCAGCCCGCTCGGCGCGGCACGATTCGGTGGAGTGGCTCTGCGATCGTGCGCATATCCACGACGTGGCCGCCTGGGTCCACGATGGTGATGCGCGAAACATCGGAGTCGAGGACGTGGATGTCGCCGTTAGGCGCGACTTGCAGATCGACCGGATTGGAAAACTCGCTCGGGCCCTTCCCTGCTCTCCCGGCGCGCCACACTGCTCGGCCGCGGCCCGCGCGCGTGAAGGCGATCAGCTCCTGCGTTCCACCGTCGTATACGTAGACGTCGTCGCCACGCGCGGCCAGCAAGCGCGGGTTCGTAAGCACACGTCCACCGTCGTCGGTGATGCGTCCGGTCTCGATCCATGCGCCCTTTGCAAAGACACGACCCTTTGGTCGATCAGATGTCGGTTGCTGCGCCGTGCTCGCGCTCCCGATAACAAACAGCTGAGCGACCAGCACGGCGGGGCAGAAAGAGCGATTCATGTCAATGAGTCTGTGGGAGTTACTGGCTGCGCGATGAAGGAGCCAGCTACCTGCGGGATCCACGAGCTCAAGGATTTGATCGATTCGCCCCACGCGGCGTGTCGCAGCTGACCGCGCTTCATCACAGCGACAAATGGCTGTCTAAAGATCGGAGGAAGGCGACGCGGATCGAATTGTGACGCCGATTGAAGCGACACCGCCGACGAAAACGAGAAATCCGCGCGCACTCGTTGCAGGACGGAGTCATGTGGCGCGACGGCGAGAAGCAGTACCGTGACGCGCACACCAGGGATAGCCGCGAGCGCACTGAGCGCGGCGGCATCGCCTGCGCCGAGCGAACAGTTGACAGGATTCAACACCGCGAGGACGCCCGTGGGTGCGCCTAACGCCTCCATGAAAACACGATCGGCAATGTTGGCAGCTGGTGACTTTGAGTCAGCACGGAGCCGTGCCGCCGCCGCAAGCCCCATGAAAGCCGCGAGCGCGACGGCCGCCGCCCACGCGACGCCGTTTTCCTTGCGGCGGAGTCGACCCGATGCTCGAGAGCGCGGAATCACTGCTCGGAGATCCCGTCTTGGTTGCACGTGAAGCCCGCACCCGTTGCGCAGAGCTGTCCGCCGTAGTTGCAGCCGATCTGACGGCAGAAGCAGATCTCCCACGGACCACAGCTCGCGCTGGTTGTAGATGCGCGGGCCCGTGCCGACAGCAGAGCCATTGCGCCCACGCCCAGTGCGAAGGCAGCGAGTAGTAGTCGCGAACGTTTCACTGAGCTCTCCCCTGTGCGTGTTGTCATGCGGCGAGCAATGTGTTTGCGCATGATTGTCGTGAACAGCGACAGTGCGCGACATCGGCATGGAGGGATGCGACACGCGGTTCGTCTGTTCGTTAGGCGCCTGCGCGCTGAATGCGCACGACGAGGTCGCTCAAGGTCGCACGACAGAGCGCCAAATGCGCCAATGCCGCGATCGACGGCAGAGCGGCGCGACGCAGCGCCGCGCGCAGGGATCGCGCGTCGACCCAACCGCACGCCTGGCCCAGCTCACGTGCCGTCGGACGGCGCGGGCCACGCAGCAGCGTTTGGGCAGTGAGGAGTCGGGCCGCGATGAGCAGGTCCTTCGGTTGCACCGGGCAGCCGGCCGCGTGATACTGCCTAACAAGCTGCCGAGTGCTCACTCCCGCGTGGTGCGCCAGGCGTTTCACGCTCCACGAACGCGGCGCGGCGAGCGCTTCGCGCAGCGTCCCTTGCGTGCGCGCCGGAAGTCGCTGGAGCCATGCCTCGACTTCACTACCCAGGTCGATGGCAGGTCTGGGCAGCGACTCGCCAACCAGACCGCGGCCGATGGCGCCTAGCTCAGCGAGACGGCTCGCGTCGATCAGCAGGAAAGACTCGCTTGTCACGTTCCGGGCTGCATCGGCGCCGTCAGTCGCGAACACCATGGCACCGTGCCGCATTGTGACGCGCTGAGCGAGCAACTGAGCGACCGCCGCGCGGCGACCATCGCTGACGAGGGCGACAATCCTCGGGAGGCTCACATGCAGCTCTCTAGCAGCCAGGGCCCAGCATCCGGGCATGTTAGAGCGGGTCGTCAGCGCGCCGTCACACCACTAGCGATCGTTGTGCACGGGGCTTGCCTAGCCTAACGGCTCCGTTTGGGCGCCCGCCGGCTCCCGTCACTCGGACAGCGTTCGCTGCGGCACCTCCTTGACCGCGTCCGCACTGTCTTCAACTTAGATTTTCTTGCCTTCTATCCTGCGCCAGCCGGTTTTGCCGGCGCCTGCCAGCCGTCTATCACAAGTTGTGACACTCCGCAAAGTCTGCCCGCAGTGCGGCGCCATATACGGCGGCGAGTCGCGCTTTTGTCCGGTGGACGGGGCGACGTTGGTGCTGGAGCAACCTGCCGACGACCTGGTCGGTACCATCGTGGCGGATCGGTACCACATCATCGAGCGCATCGGGGTCGGTGGGATGGGTCAGGTCTTTCTCGCCGAGCACGTGCGCATGAAGCGAAAGAGCGCGCTCAAGATCATGCGCGAGGCGCTCACAAGTGACCCCGTCGCCGTAAGTCGCTTCCATCGCGAGGCCGAAAACGCGAGCCAGATCTCGCATCCGAACGTCGCGGCAGTCTACGACTTCGGGGAGACGGCGAACGGCATGGTCTACATCGCGATGGAGTACGTCCCCGGCGAGCCGCTGTCCGACGTACTGGAGGAAGAGAAGTCGCTCAACCCGGCGCGAGTGGCAGACATCATCGGTCAGGCAGCCGATGCGTTGAGCGCGGCACACGCGCTTGGGATCCTGCACCGCGACCTCAAGCCCGACAACATCATGTTGACGTCGACGCGCTGGGGGACGGACCTGGTGAAGCTGGTCGACTTCGGCATCTCGCGCGCGATGGCGTCGGCGACGCAGCAGTTCACGTCGACTGGCATCATCGTCGGGACGCCGGATTACATGAGCCCCGAGCAGCTCACCGGCGATAACCTGGACAGCCGCAGCGATCAGTACGCGCTGGCGCTGATCGCTTATTACGCGCTCACTGGCACGTTTCCCTTCCCGTCCGGCGGCTCGAAGGAGGCGATGCTCACGCGCCTAACGATTACACCGCGGAAGCTGGCCGAGACGGTGCCCGGCGTCGAATGGCCCGCGTCAGTGCAGGCGACGCTGGATCGCGCGCTCGCGCTCGATGTCTCGCAGCGCTACGACGAGGTGCACGAGTTCGGCCGTGACTTCGAGACCGCGGTTGCGGAGATGCCGGGCACTCCCACCATGGAGCATTATCGCGAAGCGCTGCGCAATCGCTTCACGACGCCGTCGCGCGCGCCGTCGATCACGCCTCCGCGAGCCATTCATTCGTTCGAGTTGACGCCACCCAGGCCTGTCCCAAGCGTGGAAAGCGTCGTCCAGACGTCGACGGAAAGCGCACCTGCGGAGTCCATCGCCGTCGAACCGGAGGTTGTGACGCCCACGACAGAAGTCCCCGCACGTAAGCCGTCGCGCGCGGGACGCCTAACGGCTGCGGCGGCTGTGATTGGCCTCGCGGCCTTCGGCGTTTGGAAGCTGGCGGGAGCGCGCGGCGACGATACCGGAACACTCCCGCCGCCAATGCCCGCAACCGATAGCGGAGAGATCTCTCAACCGCAGTCAACGTTGCCAGCGAACGAACAAGTTGCTGTTCCTGCGCCTGCGTTGTTGCTCGATTCGTCCGCGGCACTCGCTCGTGCCGGTGTCTTCACCGTTTACGGCGCGGGACAACAGGGATCGGCCTTCCTCGTCGATTCGCTGGGAATCGTGCTCACGGCACGCGAGCTCGCGGAGGGACCAACCGAGCCGCGGCTTCAGCTCGACGGCGAGCGCCGTGTCGTGGGTCGCGTGCTGGCCGTTGACTCGGCACGAGGGATCGCCGCGCTGCGCATCCCGCTTAGGATTTGCCGAGGCTGCGCCGTGCTTCCTCTCGCTTCGGACTCCGTAATGGTTGGCGATTCTCTTGTCGTGCCGACTCCGGTTACAAGAGGTTCGACGCCGATCGAAGCGCGCGGTGCGGTGACACAGAACGATCGGGGCGGCGTGCAGGCGAAGTTGTCCCTGGGTGGCTCCGGATCGCCCGTGCTGGCGCAGAACAAGGGCATCGTCGCTCTGGCGCTGAGGCGACCGCGCGGCAGCGCGACGCTCGTGACGTCCGATGCGCTCAACGCGCTGCTCGCGAAGGCTCGGCGCCGACGTGACGTCGTGCCTAACGACACGCTCGTGCCGTCTTGGCCGCTCACGCCCGTGGCGAGAAGCGAAATCAGGGCGTCGCTCACGAGGACAGACGGCGACCTGCAGGCGTTTGAAGCCACACAGGATGGAATTACGGTGCTGCTCATGACGCCACAGGTGATGGCGTGGCGCGATGATCAGGTGAAGCAAAAAGTCCAAGCCTCACAAGTGATGTCGATCAGCGATTCACAGCCGCGCCGCACTGTTGACCCGCTCCAGCATTGGCGCGAATGGGGCGACTATGTGCGCGAGCGCCGCGCCGTCGTCGTACTGCACGTGACGCCCGAGCTTGGAGGCTACGGCAAACTGCCGCGGCAAGGAGTTATCGACCTCAGACGCGGCGACGTGACTGCGATGCGCCTTTATCGCGACAATGTGCTCGTCCCACCCATCGAGACGACGCGAATCCCCGCGATGGCGAATCCGGATGCGTATCGCACGCAGAATCTGTACGTGTACAACGCCGGCATCGGAGTGTACGCACCGCGTGACTTCGCGCCGAAGCGTGACGCCAGCTGGCCAGAGATGCGACTCGAAGTCGCCGACGCGCGGCCGAACCGCACGGTCAGGATCATTCTGCCGGTGGCCGCGCTGCAGGCTGTGCAGCGCGACCTTTCGTCATACATGCGTTAGGCTACCAACCCGGCGCGAAGGCGAACCCCCAGTGGGCGCCCTTGTCCGGCCGCTGGAATGGATACGCGTAATAAGCCTCCAGGACGCCGTAGCCAAAGAGGTTGATCCGGCTGGATAGGCCCGTGCTGAAGACCGGGACGCGAGCCGTGGTGCGTCGCGCAAAGCTGAAGTCGGTCGACACACCCTTCTGCATCGCGACACCAGCGTCGAAGAACGGCGAGATTTCAACGGGCAGAAACCCCCACGGAATGATCCCGAACTCGCGCGTTCCAAGCAGCGGAATGCGAAGCTCAACATTAGCCACACCGATCTTGGACCCGACCAACCGGTCGAATTCCGGACACTGGTTCGAGTTACCGGTGTCCGTGCATTCCGAGACATCGAAGTTCTCGAACGAGTACCCGCGGATCAACGTCTCCTGCCCCAGGAAGAGTGGTGTTAGGCGACCCGACTCCGCATCCTTCCCGAAGCGGCCGTAGTACAATCCACGCATGGCGAACGTGATCGGCCGCTTGAAGAAGTAGCGGCGATAGTCCGCGAGCAGCGTCTGCAAGTTGAGACCGCCGAAGATGGGCGAGTACTCAAAGCGATAGCGCCCTCCCGCGGCCGGCGATGTGAAGGCGAAGTACGAATAGTCACCGACAAACGCGAGCGAACCCTGGCCGTAGCTGAGACCGGGCGGCGCCGGAAGTCCCTCACGTCGCTCCACAACCTGACCCGTCGCGAGGGCGAACGACTCGAACGTTTCCGCCTGGAAGTTCACGAAGGTATACGACCCGCCAAGTTCCACGCGCCGCGTCTGCGACAACGGATACTGCAGTGTAAGCGCTGGGCGGTCGATGAACGTGCGCTGCAGCGTCTGACGGAATATCCGCGCGGGCACCGTCAATCCGCCCGTGACAGTCACGGTGGTATCCCGGATGTCAGCAAAGCCGCTCGTATATGGAACGTGGGACACGCCTAACAAATACTGCAAGCGGTGACCCGCATTCATATAGAACAGCTCACCGCCGGTATCTTTGATGTCGCCCTGCGCCGTCACGGCGGCGCCGAGCGTTTTATCGCCTAACATGTCGCCGAAGTAAGCGGCGACCGCTCCCGCGAGCCCGGCTCCCCCGAACGTCCCAGTACTCACGCCAACACCGACAAACGGCGCGCCGAGGTAGTCGAGCTGCAGCGAGCTTTTATAGGGCCGCTCCGCGTACTGCACGTTGGCCGGTGGCAGACCTAATGCGGCATCCCCCAGGCCGAGCTCCACGGCGCTGGTGCCTAACGCCACAGCCGGCGGCAGCACACCCGCCGCTGCGATCCCACCCTGTATCGGCAAAACGGGTGTGCCTTGCGTCGCCGCCGCATCCAATCCAACGATGTCGTAGCCACCGTCTGTGAAAACCGAGAAGAGCATCCGCCCGTTTCCACGCGCGACAGTCAGCGCCGGCGAGAGCCGCGTGATTCCGCTCACGCCCGTCGCGATCTTCGTTACCTGCCGCGCATCTCCACCGGTCAGCGAGGTGCGATAGACATCGCTGAAGCCTTCGCGATCGGCCACGAAGTACAGATCCGTGCCGTTAGGTGCGAACTGAGGATTGATGTGTCGCGTGTTGTCGAAGCCGGGCAGAACAGTGACCTGGCGCGTGGCCATGTCCATGATGGCGATGCGCATGGGTCCGAATTTGAGCGCCACGAAGTCTGTCTCAGGCCCGCGGTCCGTCGCGAACGCGAGCCGCTTGCCGTCCGGCGACCAGGCGGGTTGCAGCTCCGCATTGCGATCGTTCGTTAGGCGCGTCACCGCCTGCGTTTCGACGTTCATCAGATACAGATCCGCTTGCCCGCCCTGCATGCCAGAAAAAGCGATCGTGCTCCCGTCGGGGCTCCACGCCGGATCGGTGATCGAACTCACGCCGCGCGGCTTGATGCGCCGTTCCACGCCGCCAGAGGCGACGTCGAAGATCGCCAGCTCGTTGTCGCCGTCGGCGAAGACGACGAAGGCGAGCTTGCGCCCGTCCGGCGACCACGTGCCTGACGACTGGATGAAGCTCAGCGCGTCGAAGTGGCTGTCCACGTTAGGCCCAGTGAGCTGTTTGGTGACCTCACCGGTCCTCGAGTCAGCGATGAACAGGTCGATCGTGAATACGTTGCGCCGAGCGAGGAACGCCACGCGCGACCCGTCGGGGCTGAGTGTCGGCGAGACATTCATATCGCCAGTAGTCCGATTTGTGCCCAGCACGATTTGCCCCGCTTCACCCGGCTTCGCGCGCCCCTGCATCAAGGGCAAATACGTCGATCGGATCGCGCTGAGCCATTCCTTGGACAGCGAATCCTGGGACATGCCCAAGTGCTGCTTGAGCGCGGCGTTCCAACCCTTCTGCAGCGACGTGCGATATACCTGACCGACGGCAGCATCACCCCATTTGCCGCCGATGTATGCCCACAGCGCCTGTCCGTAGCGATACGGGAAGTAGCGCGGATCGCGCGTGAGTTGATTGATCGTCGGGAGATCGTTACGCAGCGCAGCGTCGCGCAGCCACATCGCCGTATTCGGATCGAAGCGGCCTAACGAGAGATACTCCGCCATTCCTTCGATCAACCAGAGCGGCAGTGCCTCGATTCCCGCGCCGCGCGCGCGACCGCCCTGGCCGCCGCTATGCGCCGCGATGTCGTACTGAAAGGCGTGCACAAGCTCGTGGCCGAGCACGTGATCGTTGTCCGCGTAGACGCCGGTAAACGGCAGGATCACGCGATCGCGCAGACCTTCCGTGACGCCACCGGTTCCCTGGCTGATGAAGCCACCGATGACGTTCGTTTGTTGGAAGTCGGGGTGATCCGCGTAGAAGATGACCGGCTTCTTCGACGCCGTGTAATTCAGAACTTTCGAGTGTCGCGTCCACCACCGCTCGGCCATACGCGCGGCGTCCATGGTGACGACCGATTCGGCCGGATAGTAGAAGATGTCGAAGTGCGGAGTCTCGAGGATGCGAAAGTCGAACGACTCGTAACGCACCTTGTTACGACCGAAGTACTGTCCGTCGAGAGTTGACGTATGGGCCGCAGATAACAGCACCGCGACTACCGCGGCTGCATAACGCGAGTTGCCCGTCTTCATTGTCCCCCCAAAGTCAGCGCTACCTGCCGCATCGTGCGCGACACGGCCGGGGCCGTCGGTTATTACACGCGAGTCGGCGATTTGTCGCGCGAGAAGCGTGCCGGGCCCCACTGACTCGTTAAGACAGCGCGCGCTACATCGCCACCTTACCCGTCGGACGCTTCACCACGACGCCCTCTATCCCTTTGGCCTTGAGTAGCGCGTTAAAGCGCTCCACGTCGGCGAGCACGCGCCTAACGATCTCAGCGTATGGCGCGTACTCGGCTTCGACTTCGGCGAAGCGATCCGTCATGCCCTTGGTGAGCGGCGGTTCGCTGCCGTCGATCGCTCCCTGCAGGTATAGGTACTGATCGCTCAAACCGTTCCGGAAATTGATTACGTCCTGGAACGTCTTGATCTTGGCCTGCACGAGCCGGGTATCGACGCTGTCTACTTTCCCGTTGATGGATGTCGCAAGGTCTTTCACGTCTTGAACGTCCTGACGATCGCCGATCTTCCCGAGCACGCTGGCCACCTGTTCCTTTACGCTACGCATGTCGGTGACATTTGTGTGGAGCTCAGTTACACGCTCCCATGCCTGACGAGCGAGTCGAACCTGCGCCGCGACTTGCTGCTCGCTGTAGCGCTCGCGCGGATCGGGCAACACGCGAAATGACTGCGTTAATGTTGCGCCGAAAGCCGTTAGGCGCGCGCTGAACGCACCCGGCGCTACGCGATAACCCTGCGCGCTGCCCGGCTGCAGGAGTCCCGTCACGCGCGCCGGGGCTTCGGACCGGAGATCCCAGGCAAATGCGTTCATCCCCTTCTTCGCGGGAAGCGGACGCGATGGTGGCGCGCCAGGCCCAGCAGGCTGAGCCGGTGCGGGCCGAGACGAATACGTCCGGATGACGCCGCCGCTCGCGTCCAAAATGTCCAACTTCACTTCTTGGGTTGAGTCCGCCGCCTGCGGCAGCACATAGCGGATGAGTGCGCCGCTCGGCTTGTTCCGCCCGCCTGCGCCTGCAGGCACCGGAGGATTCCCCCATTCGAGTCGATAGGCGTCGCTCGGTTTGTACAGATACGGCGCCGTTGTCGTCACGTTAGGCGACAGCTCGCGCAGCGGAGCGATGTCGTCCAGAATCCAGAACGCGCGACCCTCGGTCGAAATCGCGACGTCGCCGTCCTTGCGAATTTGGATGTCGGTGACGGGGACGCGCGGGAGACTGAGCTGCAACGACTGCCAGCGCGCGCCGTCGTCGAACGACGCGTAGACGCCGGTCTCCGTACCTGCGAGCAGTAACCCACGCCGCACTGGATCTTCGCGCACGACCCGGACCGGTTCCGAGTCTCGCATTCCACTCGTTATGCGCGTCCACGTTTTGCCGTAGTCTGTCGTTTTGTACGCGTAAGGCGCGTCGTCGCCGAGCTTGTAACGCGCGAGCGCGAAATACGCGGCTCCGCGAGCGTGCGGCGACGCATCGATCGTCGCGATGAGTCCCTCGACCGGTAGACCTGCCGGCGTGACGTTGGCCCATGTTTGGCCGCCATCCCGCGTGACTTGAACCAGGCCATCGTCCGTTCAAACATCCTCCGGGAAACCGTGGGGTTGGGGCG
>CBQVAZ010000062.1:0-11419 GCA_967720205.1 uncultured Gemmatimonadaceae bacterium
GGGCTTGGCTACCGCCAGTATCCGCGCCTGGTGAATGAAGTGCAGTCGCTATACGGCAGTGTGATGCGCTCGTACAACCGTCCGACGGACGCGCAAGTCGCGCGGCAGCGTGAGCTCGTCGACGAGACAGGCGCTGTGAACGGCGAGCTGCAGTCGATCGTGAACGGACGCATCGCCAAGTTGAACGAGCTGCTCAAGAACACGCCGCACGTGCTCGTGGGGGGACGGACTATCATGTAGTCCGGCAAACGACAGCCTTTGCAGGTTACGCCTGCGCGCGCGGGGTCGCGACGCTGCCGTCGCTGTGGGCGACGACATAATGCCTAACGCGCTCGTCGAAGCGCGAGAGCATCGCGGCCGCTTCCTTTGCCACAACGGCCTTCTCGACGTCGCCGCCTGCAAATCCACGGATCGCGTCGATCGATCGCCAGTACGTGATGACAATGACCTCGATGCCCTCGCTGAGCGGTCGATCGAGAACTGTCATGCCACTGTAACCGTCGAGGCCCTGCAATCCTGGTAACACACTCGAGCGTAGATGCTCGAGGTATGCCGGCAGCTGCCCCGCCGTCGTCTGCGCCGCCCACACGCGCGCGATCACTTCTGCCTCACGTCGATCACCATGATGTTGTCGGTCTGTCGATCGGAGCCAACCCAGAAGTCGTGGCTGCCGACGGTGTGAAACCCAGCCTTTGAGTAGAATGCGATGGCGCGCTCGTTTCGCTCCCAAACGCCTAACCAGAGCGTGCGGCCGCCCAGCTCGAACGCCGCAGCGTGTGCAGCGGTCATGAGCTGCTGCGCAAGGCCACGCCCCTGAAACGGCTTGTCGACATAGAAGCGCCACAGCTCGACTGGCGCGGAGCCTTTCACGCAGGCCGGCACCTCACCGCGTCGCACCTGCGCGTATGCCGCGAGAGTCTCACCGTCGGCGATTATCAGCGTGATGATGTCCGGATCGGCGAGCTCGATCTCCTGCAGGCCTGTACCGTAAGCTGTCGGCAGATACGCCTCGATGTCTTCCGGTCGATTGGCGGCAGCAAACGTCTCGGAGAACGTACGCTCGGCGAATGCGGCGAGGGCCGCGGCATCCGACGCGCGCCCACGGCGAACTTGTAAGTGATTCGGCGACAAAGCAGGTCTCTCCAATCGACGAATTGCCTAACGGGAAGATCGCTCAACACGCTGACGCACGTCAACGCGGACTGGCCGGCTCACCCATTCCTGACCGTCCGCGTTCTTGCGACTCTGGCCGGAAGCTATCTAAGTTGAAGCCATGCGTGGTTCGGCCCGCCGAGTCGTAGCAGCGATGTTTACTCTGTGGTTCGCCCTGTACCTGGGCGTCCCGCAGGCGATCCATCCCTGCCCGACGCACTCGGCGCATGGGGGCGGGACCGGAGCGACCGCGGCCGCCCAGCACCAAAGCGGGGCGGAGCACGCGGCACATCACGCGACCGGGCACTCCGAGCAGGGCAAAGGTAAGGGCCACGCCGAGGACTGTTGCTGTCCCGGCCCGCAATGCGGAGCCAGCGCACTGGCCGTTGCGCTGCCGCGCTTCGCGCCCCCTGCCGTTGTCGCGCAGCGACCGGTGTTGGCGCCGAGCGTCGAGCAACTCACGCCGGCTGAGCGTCCAGCATACGCCCTTCCCTGCTCTACGGCGCCGCCAGCATCCGTAGCCTAACGCACTAGCCGTCTCTGCTGTCCGAGCCCCCTGCGGCTTGGCAGCCGGCGTTAGGCAGTGGGACCGACCCGTGCGACAGTCGCACGGCATTTCACCTACTCGGGCCACTGGATGCGACAATGTCACCGTCATACGTAAGCCTTTGCCACCCGCGCGCGCGCGAATGGCTGTGCCGTGCGGTCAATCTTCTACTCTTTACTGCGCTTGCGGGAAACGTGCACGCGCAGCAATCGACAAAGCTTCTCGGCACCATCCAAGACGCCAAGACCGGCGCGGCAATTCCTGACGCTGCTATAACAGTCCGCGGCAGTAACCGGCGAACGCAGTCCGACGCGCAGGGAAAGTGGGTGCTCCCAGGACTTCCAGCCGGGAGGGTTTCCCTAACGATTCAGCGGCTGGGCTACGCACCCCGGTCGCTCGACGTCAACGCTCGTCTGTGCGCCGATACGAGAATTGATGTGTCGCTGGAACCTGCGGTTCTGATGATCGCACCCGTCGTCGTGACGGGTACGCGCGAAGCTCAGAATCAGCGGGAGAATTCAGCTACGATTGGAGTGCTGGACGGCGCGGAGATCCGCGAGTCGCGCGCGGCGCATCCGGCCGCGATCGCCCAGCGCATTCCTGGTGTGCACATCTCGCAGCTCTCGGGCGAGGGACACAGCACTGCCATTCGGCAGCCGATCACGACCAAGCCGCTCTACCTCTACCTCGAGGACGGCGTGCCGACTCGCTCCACAGGCTTCTTCAACCACAACGCGCTGTACGAAGTCAACCTGCCGCAAGCGGGCGGGATTGAAGTGTTGAAGGGGCCAGGAACTGCACTGCATGGGAGCGACGCAATCGGTGGCGTGATCAACGTGCTTACGCGACCAGCGCCGGCGACGCCTTCGCTCGACCTAACGAGTGAGGTCGGTGGATATGGTTACCGACGTCTGCTTGGCACCGGTGGTTTCACGCACGGATCGCAGGGGCTGCGCGCAGATCTCAACCTGACGCGGGCCGACGGCTTCAAGCAGAACGCACCGTACGATCGGTGGAGCGCGACCCTGCGGCATGATGCGATCGCCGGCAACCTCTCGTTCAAGACGGTCATCACGGGGACGAGCGTCGATCAGCGCGATGTCGTCGCGCTGCCCACGAGCGACTTCAATCTGCGGCCGGAGCTCAATCGATCGCCGATCGCTTTCCGCGACGTGCAAGCATTTCGCTGGTCCACAGCCGTGGAGCTGGAGCACGGTTCGACTCTTTGGAGCGTGACGCCTTTTGCGCGCCGTAACGTGCTCGGCCTTCTTCCCAACTGGCAGCTCACCTTCGATCCGGAAGTCTGGGATACGCGAAACAATTCGTTAGGCGTACTCGCGAAGTATCGCCATGACTTTGCGCCGGTACGTACACGCGTCATCGCCGGCTTCGACCTGGATTACTCGCCGGGCAGTGCGCGATCCGATGGCATCGCGGCGGTTAAAACAGGACCCGATAGCGTCTGGACGACGTATACGAAGACCGCAGCGCACTACTACTACGACGTCACGTACTTCCAGACGTCTCCCTACGTGCACGTGGAGATGTCGCCGCTATCGCGCATGCGGCTCGATGCCGGCTTGCGCTACGACCACAGTGGTTACGACTACAACAATCTGCTGACGCCACTCGCCACGGGGCGCTGGCGCCGGCCCGCGGATACCACGCTGTCGTTCGCGCGCTGGAGTCCGAAGGTCGGCCTAACGATCGATGTGAGCAAGGACGTGAATCTGTACGCGTCCTATCGCGAGGGCTTCCGCGCGCCGGCGCAGAGTCAGCTTTTCCAGCAGGGATCGAACCTGAACACCGTCGGCCTGGATCCGGTCACCGCACGCAGCGCGGAAGTTGGCGTTCGCGGCACACTCGCAGGTCGAGTGCTCTATCAGTTGTCGCTGTACGATATGCGTATCGAGAACGACATCCTGAGCGTGCTCGATCCAAATGGAATACGCACGACGTCCAACGCTGGCGCTACACGCCACCGGGGTATCGAGACCGCGCTCGGTGCTGCAATTGGCGCCGACCTTCGGCTCGACGTCGCCTACAGCTCCTCGAAACAGACGTACGTCGACTGGGTCATCCCTGTGCAGACTCGCAACGTCAGCTATGCCGGCCGCACGATCGAAGTGGCGCCGCATACGTTAGGCAATGCGCTGCTCACCTGGTCGCCGCGGCTGCTGAACGGCGGGCGTCTCGCCGCCGAGTGGTCGCATACGGGCCGCTATTACATGGATCCGGAGAACACGCGCACGTACAACGGCTTCGACCTGTGGACGCTGCAGGCGAACTATCAGATTCGCCGCGGCGGCGAGCTTTTCGCTCGCGTGACGAATCTCCTCGATAAGAGCTATGCGGAGATCGTCACGTATAGCGCGTTCACTCGAGAGCAGTTTACACCGGGGAACCCGCGCACCGTGTATGCCGGTCTGCGCTGGTCCTGGCAACGATAGAGCGGCCATGCGACTCTTGTTTTTCACTCTGATCGGGCTCGCGGCGGGGTGTGGCCGCGCCCCGAGCGTGTCGTTAGGTAGCGCCGAGCTGCTCAACGCGGGCACGGACGTCGGCGCGGCCCCGATGATCGCGTTGTCGCCCGGCGGCGCCCGCACGGTTGCCTGGGTCTCCGCGCCAGGAGGCGGCAGCGACGGACGACTATACGTCTCGACGAATGACGGGCCGGTGTCCGAACTGCGAGACTCGTTAGGGGGAATCGAGCCGCATGGCGAGGCGCCGCCCAAGGTCGGGTACGCACCGAACGGCGACAGCACGCTGTACGCGCTGTACGCCGTTGGAAAGGTCATACCGGGCCGGCGGTTTCCGTTCACGACCCTGCGCTTCGCGTCGTCGCCGGACCGCGGAAAGTCCTGGAACGCGCCACGCACCGTGTCGAGCGACTCCATCCCTGGATCGCGCAACTTCCACGCGATGCATGTCGCGCAGGACGGCACCATTTACGTGGCGTGGCTCGAATCCAGCGACGAGTCCAAGTCCGGCACGTACCTAACGCATTCGAGCGACGGTGGAGCCACGTGGAGCAAGGCCGTTCGAGTAGCACCGCAGGAGGCCTGCCCTTGCTGTCGCACGGCGATCGCCACGGCGCGCGATGGTACGCTATACCTCGCGTGGCGCTCGGTGGCACCGGGCAACGTGCGCGACGTCGTCGTCGCGACATCGCGCGACAAGGGCCAAACGTGGAGCACGCCCAAAGAAGTGCACGCGGACAACTTCATCATCGACGGCTGCCCACACGCTGGCCCCTCGATGCTCACCGACTCTGCCGGCCGGGTGCATATCGCGTGGTGGACAGGTGCAAAGGACCGCGCGGGCGTCTACTACGCGCGCTCGGATGACGGAGCGCAGCAATTCGGCCCAGCGCTCGCCCTCAGCACGGAGCTGATGGTGCGCCCGGCTCATGTGCAACTCGCTCTGGGCGCGAATCAAACGGTAGCAGCCGTGTGGGACGATGCGGGCGCAAGCCACGCGCTCCCTCGCGTCATGCTGCGCATCTCGCGCGATGGCGGAGCGTCGTTCGGCCACACTGTCAGCGTGAGCCAGGACGACGCGGCTGGGATGTTCCCTGTGCTCACGCTCAGCAGCGATACACTGACGGTCGCGTGGACGCAGCATACGCCAGTCGAACACGAGCACTCCGAAGGCGCGCACGTGGACATGAAGGATCCAAAGGCGACAATGCCGCTGCCGACCGTGGGGGCCCAGCGCGTAATGGTTAGGCAGGGCGCGATCGGCGGACGACCGAGCGCGGCGCGCTAGCTATGAGGGTCGCTTAGCTGTCAGCCGCGCGACATCCAGTCGCGCGGCACGCAGTATCTCGACGAACTGTGGGAGCTGCCGAACCGGATCGTAGAGCGGCGTGATCATCGACTCGCTGCCGATCATTTCGTCGTGCTCGAGCACGGCGTTCTGCAGCGCGACGACCGCGCCGCTCACGTCTCCGAGCGCAAGACGGATCTTCGCGATCGCAGAGGGCGCTCCTGAGCCGCGCGGAAACTTTGCGAGCGTTGTAAGCAGCTCCTGCGCGCGCTCCTTGGACGAGCTCGCGAGCGTCGCACCCAAGCCGCCGAGTATGAGCGGCACGTTAGGCGCCTGTGAGTTCGCCGTCTCCAGTTCACGCCGGGCAAGCGCAAGTCGGCCGAGCGCGAGATAGGCGTGGCCAACCAACACGCGAACGATTGGGTTGCCAGGATCGAGCCGTACCGCCTCGCGACCTTGAGCGAGCGCGGAGTCTGCCTCACGATTGGCAGCGAGCGCATACGCATAGGAGCCGCGTAGAATCGGCGTGACGGGGTCGAGCTTCACGGCCGATCGATAAAACCCGACGGCTTCGGCCACTCTGCCGTTGACGATGAGGTTGTCGCCTAACCACTGATAGGCGCCTGCCGACGTGGTATCGAGCGCGATCGCGCGGCGAAAATCGGCTTCTCCTGCCGGCCAGTTCCACGCCGCGTTATGCAGTACGCCGCGCGCCGTGTATCCGTCGGACAATGTGCTGTCGAGCGCGATGGCACGTTCTGCAGCGCGAAGTCCGGAATCCTGCACCATCGCCCGCGCGATCTTGGCGTACAGCGGCAGCACTCCGTAAACACTCGCGATGCCGGCGTAAGCGCGCGCGAACGTCGAGTCGATGCCAGTCGCGGCGCGGAACTCGTCCAGCGCTTCGCGCAGCGACGCCGAGTCACGCCGCGCGAACAGGAAGCGCGCGCGGAGGTAGTGCTCGTACGCCTCGGGCTTGAGCGCCGAGTCAGCTTGCTGGACCTGCGCGACTGGTGCGGCGCCCGTGGCGGCCGCAGTCGGACCACCGATTGTCCCGCTGATCGCCTCGGCGATGCGCCCGGCGATCTCGTCCTGCACGGCGAAGAGGTCGGCCGTCGCGTACTCGAAGACATCGGACCAGACGCTGAAGCCTGTCGAGCCGTCGACGAGTCGCACGGCGATGCGGATGCGCTTCCCCTGGCGCTGCACGGCGCCTTCGACGACGTGGGTCAGACCTAACGACTTGGCAAAGCCGGCGCTGCTCGTGTCGCTGTTTTGCGACTGTTCCACGGCGCGGCGCGACGCGACGCGCCATCCGGGCACGCGCGCGAGGGCGAACGTCAACTGGTCGGTCATCCCGGCGGCCAGAAACGCGTCGCTTGAATCGGACGAGATCGTCGCGAACGGCAGCACTGCGATTGCCGGCGACTTCGGCACGGCAGCCGCCGACTTGCTCGAGGCATCGTTAGGCGAGAGGCGCCAGAGCGCGAAGCCGATCGCTACGGCGGCGACGAGCGCCGCTGCCGCGAAGATCGCGCGCCGCCGGCGGCGGCCTTGCACCGCGGCCTGAACGTCGGAGGTCGCGACCTCCACGCCGCTCACCATCGTCGGATCTTCCAGCGCGTCGGCGACTTCGGCTGCGGTCTGCGGACGATTGGCTGGTGACTTTTCCAGGCAGCGCATAACGAGGGAGCCGAGCGATCCGCTCACGGCGCTGCGCCGCGTTTGCACGGGGTCGGGCGTGAACGTCAGATGCGCGGCCAGCGTCTCGGCGGGCGTCCCGCGCGCCATCGGGTTCTGGCCCGTCAACATCTCGTACGCCATGAGCCCGAAGGAATACAGATCGGCTCGGTGGTCGGTCCTTGGGTCCCCCGCTGCCTGCTCGGGCGCCATGTAGGCCGGCGTTCCGACGCTCATTCCAATGCGCGTCAGCGTTCCGTGGTCGTCGCCCGAGGTGTGCAACCCTGCGGCGAGGGCCTTCGCGATGCCGAAATCGGCGACTACGGCGGCACCGGAGGTGAGCAGGACGTTCCCCGGCTTGATGTCGCGGTGCGCGACGCCCTGGGCATGCGCATAAGCCAACGCACGCGCGACATCGCGCATGATCCGAACTGCTTCGGCGTTGGGCAGCCGCCCCTCGCGGTCGAGGCGCGCGCTCAGCGGCTCGCCCTCGACGTACGCCATTACGAAATACGGCTCGCCGCCCGCCTGACCGGCGTCGAGCACGGGCACGATGTTCGGATGCTGAAGTCGCGCGGAGACAAGGGTCTCGCGGCGGAAGCGCTCGCGCGAAAGGCCGGTTAGCAGCTCAGACGAGAGCACCTTGACCACGACGCGCCGCTCGAGGCCGACGTCGTGGGCGAGGTACACGCGCGACATTCCCCCGCCGCCAAGCTCTCGCTCGAGGACGTACTTCCCCGCCAGCGCCTCCTGGAGCGCCTGCGAAGGCTGCGGAGCGCCTTCTACCGCCATCTATGCGGGTGTGCCATAGCGGTTTGACACTCGTGGTGCGGCGAGGGATTGTTGCTGAACGCGATCGGGCCGTAGTGCGTTTATCATACGTCGTGCGGCACAGTCCGGCCAAGCAGCTTCACCGTTCGCTGACATCGCCGCCTAACGCCTATTCGTACACATCCCGCGAGGGGATCATGACGCGAGCCTCACGATTCGTGGTCAGTGCATTGCTGCTGGCTTTTCTCCCCGTTCAGCTTGCCGCGCAACAGGATCGGCCAGCGAGTGATACGCATGCCGGCGCGAAGGTTCTCGATCCAGGAGATCTCGCGAATTGGAAGAGCATCCGCGCGACGGCCTGGTCGCTCGACGGGCGCATCTTCGCGTATCAGCTCGCACCTAACGAGGGCGACGCGGAGCTGGTGATCAAGGTCGTCGCCGACGGCAAGGAGACGCGCTTCCCGATCGGCGAGCTTCCCGGATTCGGCGGCGGCGGTCCCTTCGGACCTCCAGGCGCGAGCGCGCTGGCGGTATCGGGCGACGGCAAATGGGTTTCCTTCCTCAAGTATCCGCTCGCGAAGGACGCCAAGCGTCTTCGCAAAGACCGCAAGCCGATTCAATCGTCCGTTGTGATCGTCGACGTGGCAACGGGCAAGACGCGCGAATTCGAGCGCGTGCGACGCTTCGCGTTCGACGGCGAGAAGCCGACGATCGTCGCGCTGCATCGTTATGCGGACACGCCGGCCCCGGCGCCAGCGCCGGCTGCCGCGACTCCTGCAGCCGCTCCCGCCGCCAGTGCGGCGGCAGATCTGCTCATCGTGCAGCTGCTCGGCACGCAAGTCACTCATATCGGTGACGTGAACGAGTTCGCGTTCGACGACAACGGCGACTATTTGGCGTACACGGTGGAAACGCGTGACAGGTTCGGCGACGGTGTGCACCTGCGTCATGCAAAGACCGAGGTCACCAAAGTGCTGGACAGCGAGCGCGCGGTGTATCGACGCCTAACGTGGGCAGACAGCGGGGCGTCGCTCGCCGTGTTACGCGGCATCCCCGACTCCGCCGCGGCTGATACGAACTACTCGATCGTCGCCTGGCGCGACGTGGCACAGGCACCGGTGACCTACGCGCCGAGCGAAGCGAGCGGCATGCCGGCTGGGATGCGTCTCTCCGGCGAGCGTGCGCCGCGCTGGGCATGGGACCGGAGCGCCGTGTACATCGGCATCAGCGAGCGACGGACGACGCCGCCCAATGAAAAGCCGAGTCCGGACGTGAAGGCCATCGCGGGAACGCCTGGAGCGATTGCCGGTGGCGGCGGTGCCGGAGGTCGCGACGATGAAGCGCTTCCCACGCTCATCATCTGGCACGGCAACGACCCTCGGCTGCAGTCGCAGCAGCAGGTGGAAGAGTCGCGCGACAAGGCGTTCAACTATCTCGCCGCGTTCCGAGTCGCCGAGCAGAAGCTCGTTAGGCTCGGGAACGATTCGCTGCGCGATGTGACGCTGACGGCGCGCGACCGGTACGCCTTTGCCTATGATGTGCGCGCGTATGAGCGCAGTGGCAACATCGACGGCCGCCGATATCGCGATGTGTACGCGATCGACCCGCGCAGTGGTGCGGCGAAGCTCCTGGCGCAGAAATCGTTAGGGATCGGTTTCTTCGGCGGCGGCATGGTCAGCTCACCCGACGGCAATCGCCTGCTCTACTGGAGCGACGGGAACTATCACGTGTACGACCTGGCGGCTGGAACATCCAAGAACATCACGGCCGGCGCACCCGTCTCGTTCATCAACAAGGAAGACGATCATAACGTCGATCGTCCACCGACGCCGATCGTCGGGTGGTCGAAGGATGGCGCTTCGGTGCTCATCTCGGACAACTGGGACGTGTGGAAGGTGCCCGCCGCCGGCGGCGCAGCCGTCAACCTAACGATGAATGGGCGCGCGCAAGGTACGCGCTATCAGCGGCGCATTCAGATCGATCCGAAAGAACGCGGGATCGACGTGACCAAGCCATTGCACTTCGCGATCTACGGCGAGCGCACCAAGAAGTCCGGTGTGGCACGCATCGATCCGGCGAAACCTGGAGCGGTCGCGCTGCTGTTCGAGGATGCGCAGTACTTCGCATCGCGCGCGCGGGATGCCGACGTCTGGTTCTTCACGCGCCAGACGTTCAATGAATACCCGGACTACTGGACTTCTGACGGCACGTTCAAGAACGCGCGGCGCCTCACCGACGTCGGCTCGCAGCAGAAGGACGTCGCCTGGTCCGCCGGCTCGCGCCTCATCGATTACGTGAGCGACAAGGGCGATTCGCTGCAGGGGGCGCTCTACCTGCCGGCGAACTATCAGGCGGGGAAGAAGTATCCGACGGTTGTCTACATCTATGAGAAGCTGTCACAGGGGCTGCACGCGTACGCGGTGCCTAACGAAACACGGGCGTTCAATCCCTCGGTGTACACGAGCCGCGGATACGCCGTGCTCATGCCGGACATCGTGTATCGGGTGAACGATCCAGGGATGTCCGCCGTGTGGTGCGTCGTGCCGGCTGTAAAAGCCGCGATCGCGACCGGCATCGTGGATTCTGCCAACGTCGGACTACACGGTCACTCATGGGGCGGCTATCAGACGGCGTTCCTCGTCACGCAAACCAACGTCTTCAAGAGCGCGATCGCCGGCGCCGCGCTCACCGACATGGTGAGCATGTACAGCTCGGTGTACTGGAACACTGGAAGCGCGAATCAGCCCATCTTCGAGTCGAGCCAGGGCCGCTTCACAGGCAACTTCATCGACAATTACGACGCCTACATCCGCAACTCGCCGGCGTTCCACGCCAAGAACGTGAAAACGCCGCTCATGTTGCTGCATAACGAGCGAGACGGCGCCGTCGATTTCAATCAGGGGATCACGTACTACAACACGCTGCGCGGGTTAGGCAAGGATGTGCTGCTGCTGCAGTACGTCGGCGAGAATCACGGGCTGGCGCAGCCGGAGAACCAGAAGGACTACACGATCCGCATGAAGGAGTACTTCGATACGTATCTGATGGGTGCTCAGGCGCCCGAGTGGCTGAAGAACGGGATTCCGCGGCTCAAGATGCAGGAACACCTCAAGTCGCGGCAGAAGAAAGTGGCTTCGTGATTCAAGGGTAAAGCGACAGCGCAGACAAACGCGGAGAAAAGCGAGAACGAACGCGGACGAAGCGATTGTTGTTCCCAAAACAGTTTCCGCGTGCGTCCCTGGAGTTCTCCGCGTTCGTCCGCGCTATCGCTCGGTTGCGCTGACATCCATCGCAACGAAAAGGCCCCTCGCGGGGCCTTTATAGCAGGGGAGGGACTCGAACCCTCGACCTTCGGGTTATGAATCCGATGCTCTAACCACCTGAGCTACCCTGCCCTGTGACATTGCGGATGAAAAATGCCGGCCCCGAGAGGCCGGCGGAACGTATGGCGGGGGCGGGATTTGAACCCGCGACCTTCGGGTTATGAGCCCGACGAGCTAC
>CBQVAZ010000063.1:0-11363 GCA_967720205.1 uncultured Gemmatimonadaceae bacterium
CCGGCCTTGTTACATCCAAGGGCGAGGCTCGGCGGCAGCTACAGCAGGGCTCCGTGAGCGTGAATGGCCGTCGCCTGACGAGCGAAGAGCTCACGGTGCCGCGCGACGAGGCGATTCATGGGTCGTATTTCCTGGTGCGCAAGGGCGCGCGTGATCTAGCTCTTGCCCAGGTTTAGATCGTTAACTGCTTCACCGCGGACGAACGCGAACATACGCGGACAAGATCAACAGAAATGCAAAGCTTTTTTGGAGTACTCCTAAAGCGTTTGCTTTTGTTCTTGTCCGTGTTAGTCCGCGTTGGTCCGCGGTGAAGTATTTGACGAAATCGGACCAAGCGACGGACTAGCCAATGACTGCAAGCGCCGAATCGACTTCTTCCGGCGTCTGATAAAAATGCGGCGACAGGCGAATCGCACCTTCGCGCAGGGAATGCGTCACCTTCGCGCTCGTTAGGCGAGCGCTCACCGCTGCCGCGTCGCGCGGGACGATCGACACGATCCCTGCCCTCCGCGACCGTTCGGCAGGCGTGACAAGCCTGATATCCGAGCGCGACTGCGCCCAGGCCACTATTCGATCCGCCAGCGCAAACACGCGCTTCGACACCTCGACCGCGCCGACCTCGTGAAGCAGCTCCAGCGACGCGTTCATCCCCCAAAAATCGTGGTACGGCAGCGTCACCACTTCGAAGCGACGCGCGTCGTCGCGCCACGTTAGGTCGTAATCCAGCAGCTTCGAGAAATCGTCCGTGCCGCGCGGCGCCATCCAGCCGACTTCCTGCGGCCTCAGTTCAGGAATCAACTCCGATCGCACGTACACGAACCCGGTTCCCCAGGGGCCGAGCAACCACTTCTGCGAACCGCACGCGAGGATGTCTATTGGCGTCTGACGCACGTCGAGCACATCGGCGCCGATTCCTTGCATGCCGTCGACGATGAAGTACACGCCGCGCTCACGGCAGGCCATGCCGATGCGGACGAGATCGAGCTTGGCCCCGTGTTCGAACCCGACCCAGCTCACGGCAACCGCGCGGACGCGCTGATCCTCCAGAGCGACAACGATATCCTCCTCGTTAGGCACGCGCTCTCGGCAAGGTAACTGCCGCAGCGTCACGCCGCGCGTCTCCGCGAGCGCCATCCACGGATACACGTTGGCGGGAAACTCCCGCTCGACGGAAAGCACCACGTCTCCCTCGCGGAACGGCAGCGCGCGCGCGGCGAGGTTGATGCCGTGCGTTGTGTTCGTCATCACGGCGATCTCGCGCGGCGTCGCCCCGATCAAGCGCGCCACCAGGTCGCGCGTGTGCGCCAGCACGCCGAATTGATGGTCCAGCGTTAGGCGCCACGGCTCCGAGCGCAGCAGGTTCGCCTCGGCGAGCGCCGCTCGCGCGCGCTCCGGCATGGGACCTGTCGAGGCGTGATTGAGGTAGATCACCCCGCCGCGCTCCTGCGTCCAGGGGAACTCCGTACGTCTTATCTCGTCGATGTTCATGCGCCTTCGGCCGCGACGGGGATTGCTACCGGATCGCGCAGCTCCGGAGGCGTATCAGGAGGCTGCCGCCGCCAGCGGCGGTGCAGCCAGAAGTACTGCTCAGGATATCGCCTAACGAACGACTCCAGGATGCGCGTGTAGGCCGCGACCGTCTCATCTATCGCCTGCTCGCGATCCGGGTTCGCCGATACGGGAATCGGCTGCACGTGGAACCAATACTTGCCCGAAGGCTGAAGGGTGGCCGCCACGAACATCGTCGGGACCTCGAAGCGCTGCGCAAAGACGGCGGCGCCGCGCGGCGTTTTTGCCGGACGCCCAAAGAACGGAACGAACGCGGAGGCGAGACCTTTCACTCCCTGATCGGACACGAGCGCGACGCCACGCCCCGCACGCAGCGCTCTCGGTACCTGGCGCACGGCTTCGTCATCGTACATGACGCGAATGCCGAACCGCTCGCGCGTTTCCTTGAGGTAGGCGTCGAACAGCGGATTCGCCATGTGCCTGGCCACGACATCCGCAGGAAAGCCCTGCGCGCCCGCAAAAGCAGCGCAGAGCTCCCAGTTGCCAAGGTGCCCCGCGACGAACAGGACTCCATTGCCTGCAGCGTACGCGGCACGAAACGCCGTTAGGTCATCGCTCCCCTCGAACTGCTCCATGACGCGTTCAGTCCCGTGCTTTCCGAGCAGCGCGATCTCGATCGCGACGCGCCCGAAGTGCGCGTACGACTCGCGAGCGATGCGCGATACTTCGTCCGCAGAAAGGCCTGGAAAAGCAGCCTGAATCTGCCGCTCGACGACGCGGCGGCGGATGCCGAGTGGCCAATATGCCAAACGTGCCAGGCCGGCCCCGAGACGTCGCGCGGTTTCGTACGGCAGCAACGCCAGCGCGGCGACGACGAGCCTAACGGCGATGATCTCGAGCCGATGTACGAACGCGCGCATCGATCAGTTCACGTGGCGCCGTACCGCCCGCTCGGCAAACTCGGTCGTCTCGCGCGCCACGCGGTCCCAGTTGTAATGCGTCTCTACCGCGCGGCGGCCGGCGCGTCCGAGCGCCTTGCGCCGATCCGGACTGGCCAGCAGCTGCCGCAGCGCAGAGGCAACGGCGTCCGGGTCGTTAGGCTTGACGACGACGCCGGTTTCGCCGTCGCGCACGGCGGAGCGAACGCCGCCGCTGTCGCCGGCGATGATCGGCAGACCGCTCGCGGACGCCTCGACGAAGGAGATGCCGAAGCCTTCGATCGCTTTGCCGTCCTGGCGCGACAAGCCGATGTAGATGTCGGACGTCGCGTATGCTTCGGCGACGTCCTGATCGGACATGGGGCCTGCGAACGCCACGCGATCAGCGACGCCCAAGTCGCTCGCCAGACGACGCAACGCCTCCTCGTTAGGTCCATCGCCCACGACCAGGTAGCGCAGCGTTGGATGTTCCCGCACCACCGCAGCCATGGCGCGCAACGCGATGTCCTGACCCTTGTGCGGCACGAGGCGTGCCACAGTTAGCGCCACGCAGAGACCCTGCCAACCAAGTGACGCGCGCAGCGCGCCGCGATCGTTGTCGGGGCGGAATTGATCCGGATCGGTTCCAAGATCGATCGCGACGATCCGGTCCGTGGCATCGATGCCTAACGTTTCGCACAGCGCCCACGCCGTCTCAGCCGTCCACGCGGAGTTGGCGACGATGCCGGCGCACTGGCCGAGGAGGCGGCGCACGAACCAGCGTTTCATCGCGCTGGCCGTGATCTTCTCGCGCTCCTGCAGGAGATCGCTGCCGTTGACGTACACGAGATACGGCGCGCGGCTGCCGGCGCCGCGCCGCGCCATCAGCAACGGGTACCCGCACGGCCGGATGTTGCCGCAGTGGATGACGTCGCTCTCCGTGGCCCGACGCGCAATGCTGCGGGCCCAGCGCCAGCGATTCGTCGCCGTTTTAGCTCCCTGGAACGTGAATGGCTCGCGCGTTATGCGGTACGGCTCTTCCTGATCGAAGCGCTGTGCGTTGGCCGCGGCGACAGTCGACACGATCACACCGTCATTGGCGAGCCTGCGGCACAGCTCCACGTGTCGTCGGGCCATGCCGCCCAGGTCCGGCGGGTAATCGACCGTGACGAACAGATGCCGCATCGTACGTTAGGCGACGCCCGCAACCGGTGTGTTGCTCGACACCGCCCCTCCCCCTCCCGGCGCGAGGGCATGAATCAACGTCTCGAGTCCGTCGATGTACTGCTGCTCTGGATAGTCTCGCGCCACGCGAGCGCGCGCCACACCGCCCATCGCGCTCCGCCGCTCGGCGTCGTGCACCAGGGTCGCGAGAGCGGCCGCACAGGCGGGGGCATCGAACGTGTCCAGCAGGATACCCGAGATGCCGTTCGCTACGTAGCGCTCGAAGATGGCGGCGCGTGGCGCAACGACGGGGACGCCGTTGCTCATGCCGTCGAGCGTGGCGTAGACGGCGTCGTCACCGCCGACGGCAACGACTACGGCGGCCGCGTGCGTCAGGGCGTGCGCGACGCCGACGGGCGCCTGCAGCCAGCGGACGACACGGGACAGGCCTAACGCGGCTGCCTGCATGCGCAAACGCTCGGGCACTTCCGCGCTGGCGACCATGCAAAGCGTGAGGTCGCGGTGCCGCTTTCGAAGCATCGTGACGGCGCGCAGTACACGACTCGCGTGGATGGTGGTGTTTGCGTCGTACACACACACAAGGAGCGGCGCGCTCGGTTGATGACCCGTCATGTCGTCCGGCACCGCAACGCCGAGCTCGACGCGAAAGCGTGGAGTGTCAGGGCCGGCGCGATCGATCCCCGCGCGTCCTGTCAGCAGCGGCGTGGCGACCGTGAGGCGTTCGGCGAGACGACCGAGACGTGTCGGACGCACTCGCTCCCCGACAGCGATGCGCCTAACAAGCGCCGGACTTTGCCGCAGAGCGACCATGGCCAGCGCGGCCGCAAAGTGATCGGCGTCGTCGTTCACGAACACGATCTCGATTTCGTTCTCTCGGATTGCCTTGCGGATGCCGCGCACCCGTGGCGCGCCTGCCTTGCGCCCACGCGGCGCCAGCGGCAGAACCACGATGCGGGTCGCATCGCTATCGCCGTGCAGGTCCGAGAAGGCGACGCTGCTGAGTGGCGCCATGGCGACGACGCTGTGTCCGCGCATGGCGAGGCCGCGGGCCCCAGAGACAAAGGCACGCGCCCGACCCGTCCACAAGACGTCGCTGATGAGAAAAAGACAGCGGGCCACGCGTTAGGCTCCTCTCCGTCCGTCGTTCCCCTCTCCTTCGTCTCCCACATCACCGGCGTGCACCGGCCGATCGGCGAACTGCAGCTCGTGCAAGCGACGATAGATGCCGTTCCCGGTGGCGAGCAGCATCGCGTGCGTGCCGCGTTCCACGATGCGTCCGCCGTCGATTACCAGGATCTGCGACGCATGCTGCACGGTGGAAAGACGATGCGCGATCACGATAACCGTGCGGCCGGCGAGCAGTCTGTCGATCGCTTCCTGCACCAGCCGCTCGGACTCCGTGTCCAGCGCCGAGGTGGCTTCATCCAGAATGAGAATCGGCGGGTCAATAAGCAGGGCACGCGCAATCGCGAGACGTTGGCGTTGGCCCCCTGACAAGCGCGTGCCCCGCTCGCCGAGGACGGTGTCGTACCCGTTAGGCAGCGCTGCGATGAAGTCGTGAGCATTGGCGGCGCGGGCGGCGGCCTCGATTTCGCCGTTGCTGTACTTGCCAGCCGCCGCATAGGCGATGTTCTGCCGCACAGTATCGTTGAACAGCACGGTGTCCTGACTGACGATACCGGTCAGAGCGCGCAACGAGCCGAGCGAGATCTCTCGCGTGTCGAGACTATCGATTGTGATGCGACCCTGAGTGGGCTCATAAAAACGCGGGATGAGGTCCACGAGCGTGCTCTTCCCCGCTCCGCTTGGACCGACAAGCGCGACGACTTCGCCCTTGCGCACACTGAACGTGACGTCGCGCAAAACAGGCTCGCCATCGTACGCAAAGCTCACGTTGTCGAACGCCAGCTCATCCTGCAGCGCCGAGACACTGCGCGTGCCGCGATCGAGCATGGACTCGGTGGGACGGTCCATGACCTCGAACAAGCGTTCTGCCGCCGCGAGCGATTGCTGCGCCACGGTCGGAATCTGTGAAAGCTGTTTGAGCGGCTGCAGCATGCGCAAAACGAGGAGCAGGAACGCGATGAGCTCTGAGCCCGACATCGAGCGCGTAACGAGAACTTCGCGAGCGCCGACGCCGAGGACGATCACCGCGACCGCTGTTCCGATGAGCTCTGTGATTGGCTGCGCGAGATACGCTAGCCGCTGCACGCGAGTCATCCCTTTCGCGTAACGATTGCTGGCATCGTAAAAGCGCCCCTCCTCGTACGCCTCGCCGCGAAACGCCTTGACCAGTCGCATGCCGGTAATGGCTTCCTGCACGACGCTGGTCATCTCGCCGTACTGGTCGCCAAGCCGCCTGTGTCCTTTGCGCAGCTTGCGCAGCAGCGGCAGCAGCAGCGCCATCAGGATCGGAGCGACGACGAGCGCGAGCAGCGTTAGGCGCCACGAAATAACGAAGCAGACGGCGAACGAGGTGACAACGACGGCGAGGCTCTGGATCGAACGCGTGACGGCCTCGGTAATGACGGCCTTCGTCTGCTGCGTATCGGTGAAGACGCGCGCCAGCGTCTGCCCCGCGCGCGTACGCGTGAAGTATCCCAGCGGCAGCCGCTGCACGTGCCTGTAGAAGGCATTGCGCAGGTCGCGGGTCACCAGCTCCTGGACCTGCGCGCTCAACTGCCCGCTCGTCCACACGAGCACGTTCTTGAGCACAACAGCCACGAGCACGACGATGATGATGTTCGTGAGCGAGCCGAACGCGTCGTTAGGGTCGTGGAACCAGCCGATTAGCCAGCGCTGAACAGTGCTGATCGCGCTCGGACTCGTCGTCGTGCCGAAAACGCGATCGAGGAACGGGATCAGCAGCGTGAACGAAAGGACGTCCAGCAGCGCCGCGGTGACGTTCGCCGTGACTACCGCGGCCAGGCGCCATGCGTATGGCCGCACGAAGCCGAGCAGCCGGCGGTAGATCATCGAGGGGTCAAGAGCGCCAGCGGCACGATGCATTCCTCGGGGGTCACGCCGCCGTGGAGGAACGATCCCCGATAGCGGCTCTGATACTCGCGCAGCTTGGTGGGATAGACGAAAAACGTGTCGCCGACGGCGAGCAGCGTATTCGCGCCCAATCCTCGGCGCGGCAGTCGCAGGATGTCCTCGTTAGGAAAGAGCAGCGCGTGTTCGGCGCGTTCGGCGCGCAGATCTTCGCCGAACTTGTAGCGCAGATTCGCCGTGGCGTCGCGCTTGGCGAAGACAGTGGCCGGCGTATGACAGTGAATGGATCCGTGATCGCTCGTTAAGAGCACCGGCAAGCGCCGCCGCGCCGCTTCGCGCAGCACGGAGAGCAGCGCGGAACGCTGGAACCACTGCTGCGTGAGCTGTCGCAGCGCGATCTCGTCGCGCGCCACTTCGTAAAGAATCGTCGACTCGCTGCGGCCGTGCGTGAGCAGGTCGATGAAGTTGAAGACGAAGGCCGTAACGCCATCCTGCCCGATCGCCGTCGAGAGGTGCCGCTCCAGATCGTCCGAATCGTTCGGCGTGGAGATCTTGTAGTAGCGCACCGGCGATTTTTCGCCCAGCTCAGCGAGTTGCGCCTCGAGCAGCGAGCGCTCGTACGCGTTCAGCGTCTCGTCGTCACGATCCGCCGAGCCCCACCAGTCGGGAAAGCGGGCGGCGATCTCGCCAGGAAAGAGGCCGCTAAAGAGCGCGTTGCGAGCGTACGGCGTCGCGGTCGGCAGGATGGCGAAGTAGTGCGACGTCTCGACCTCAAAGAGCGACGTTAGGCTGCGCTGCAGTACGTGCCATTGATCCAGCCGCAGGCAATCCACGACGATGAAGAGCACCGCGCGACTGCGGCGCATCGCCGGCAACAAGAATTCGCCGACGATGTCGATCGACAGCGGCGGACGATTCCCCTCGAGATCGCGCAGCCAGCGCGGATACTCGCGCTGCATGAATGCCGCGAAGTCGCGGTGCATCGCGGGGTACATGCCGCGCAGTGATTCATACAGTCCGCGCTCACCCGCCGCTGTGAGATCGATGTCCCAGTGCATCAACTCGTCGAAGCGATCGATCCAGCCGCGCCAATCGAGATCGCGCGTGCGCTCGGTCTCGAGCGAACGGAAACGATCGACGAACGATCGCGCGACGGCCTGCTGCCTGAGCTGCGGCCCTTCGAGAATCTTCGTTACGACCGACAGCACCTGCCGCGGATTGACTGGCTTGACGAGATAGTCATGGATGTCCGCGCCGAGTGCGTCGCGCAGCGTCGTGTCGTCTTCGCTCTTCGTGACCATCACGACGGGAAGATTCGGGGCGAGCTCGCGCACCTCGCGGAACGCTTCCAGCCCGCGCTTCCCGGGCATCTGTTCGTCGAGCAACACGACATCGAATGCCTGGCGTCGCAGCAGCTCGACAGCGTCGTCCGCGTTCGTGGCGACGTGCACTTCGTATCCCTTGTCCGCAAGGAAGAGGCGGTGCGGCTCGAGCATGTCGACTTCGTCGTCGATCCACAACACAGTCTTCGGCGGCTTATGCGCGCCGCTGCGCACGCTCGGGGGCATGGTCGAATGTAGCCCGGGGTCAAAACGTTTGCCGGGTGCCGCGAGTCCCGTAGATTGACGCTCGTGCAGCCTCCGCCCCCTCCGCCTGCGCAACAGCTGCAGCAGCTGCCGCCGTATGCCGTTCGCCCTGTTGAGTTTCCGTTTCGCTCGCTCGTTCAGCGGGCGGCACGGTTGGCGCTCGGTGGCGAGCGCGAGATCGCACTCGCCGCGCTAACGGCTGCCCGCTTCGCGAGAGGCGCCGTCCCACCGCTTCGGCTATCTGGCTCGCTTCGCCAGGCGCGAGCGGCGGCGTCGAGAGTCTGGTTCTCGACCCTGGCGCTGCCTGCACGTGCGCGTCTGGCGGCCCAGCGAGTCGTCGACGCGAGCGCTGGGGACGACTTGCATGCGCTTGCCGCGGGGCTCGAGGAGCTGATCGAAGTCGCTGGCCCCGTGCTCGACCGCGCGGCGAACACCGAGCTCAGAACGTTGACGAAACTCGCCGCCTCACGAGCCGACGCGTGATCGCACAGCCTGGGCCGGACGGGGGGGGGCCTAACGAAAAGGCGGATCCGCATCCTTTCGACGCCTCGGCATACCTCGCGAACGTCGCGAGCGGTTCCGCTCCCGATGATCTGATTGCGACGGGGTTTCCGAGCGTCGATGCGTTGTTAGGCGGCGGTTTGCATCGCGGTGACTTCGTCGTAATCAGTGGCGAAGCCGGGGCTGGAAAGAGCGCGCTCGCTTTGGGAATTGCGCTGCACGTTTCCGGTAACGGCGGAAAGGCGGCGTTCCTGAGCGGCGAGATGAGCGCCGAGCGCGTGTACGATCGCGCGCTCGCGATCGAGGCACGTGTGCGCTACGACCATTTGCGCAGCGGCTCGCTCACCGATGCGGAGCGGAATCAAGTCGCGTTCGCCGCGGCGAGACTTCGAGCGCAGTCTCCGGTCATCCAGCAGATCCCGGATAGGGGCGTCGGTGGCTTGAGCGACGTCCTCATCGAGCACCTTGGACTTCAGCTCGTCGTTGTCGATCCGGTGCAGTGGCTGTTGAATGGCGAGGATTCGCTGGACGAGCAGATGGCGCGCGTGGCGCGCGATCTCAAGGCGCTCGCGCTGCGCCGCTCTGTCGCCGTGCTGGCCGTTACCAGTTTGCGCGCAGCGACGCGTGAGCGACCCGACCCGCGTCCGCGGCTGGACGATCTAGGCGCGCTCGGCGCGTTCAAGCAGCACGGCGACCTCGTGCTCGGACTTTTTCGAGAGGAGATGTACTCAGACTTGCGCGACGTCCAAGGCGCCGCAGAGCTGCACGTGCTGAAGAATCGAGGCGGCGCGTTAGGCTACGCCGACCTGTACTTCTATAAGGAGTCGATGCGGTTTGAGGATGTCATCGACTAACCACCAACTAACTAAAGCTGTCAGCCCTCGGCTTACTGCTAATAGCTAACAGCTGCTGTCAGCTTTCGACTGGTAGCTGTTGGCTGAGAGCTTTAGTTGATCTGCTTAGAACGTCCCGCCGAGCCCAACAAGCAGAAACGTATACGAGCTGCCTGACGAGAACGCGACCATGCTGCGGCCCAAGATGTTCTCGACGGCGGGGCCGAGGTTGGGATCGGTGGTAACGAGTCCCACGCCGATGACTGACGTGCTGCCGATCGTCCAGCGCTCGAAATCGAGCATGTAGCCTTTGCGCGTGAAGTAGAACTGGTTGGGCAGGTATTTGACCAGCTCGGCGGGCGTAATACCAGCCGCGTAGTCGGGCGGCCAGACATCGCCATCCTGGTAGTAGTTGAGCGCCGCGTCGCGGATCGTTTGCATGTCGCCCACGATCGAGGCTGCTGTCGCGCGACGCCGGATCTCCCAGAAGCGCGGGATGCCATAGCGAGCCAGAATACCGATGATTGCGAGGACGGCCAGCAGCTCGATGATCGTGAACCCGCGTCGCACGCGTCTCACTTGGGTGCAGCCCCGAGTCTTCGCATCGCGTCGTGCAGGTACGACGTGTCGGCTAAGTCGGACGGGAGCACCCAACGCTGCCCACCCTGACTCAGGCTGAGCGCGAACGTATTTGGTCCCGTTAGGCGATATGCGATGCGCGCATCGGTGATGCCGCCCTCGACTCCAGTGGTCGGCAGCCGGCCATTAAGCTCTTCGAAGGCGTGCACTCGGCGGCTGGCGAGATACAGCGTGAGCCGCGCGCTCGCGTCCTGGCGTCCAGCGGATACGGCATGGGTCGGACGTGTCCCTAACGAGGGAACCAGCCACACAGCACCGCAGGCGGCGATGGCTAGGACCGAGGCGATGCGACGCCATGGGCGTAGCGGGCGCCGCTTGCGAGCCTCTGCCTCGCGCTCCTCTTTCTTTTCGATGAGGTACTCGCCGGCCAGCGTCTGGGCGACAACGTCCCGGCCGGGAACGCTTTTGCGTGCGCCAGCTGGCACCGGAGGAGGTACGGATTGGCCGGCTCGCGGCGTGAACGATGGCATCGAGAAGCGACGATTTTGGGGCCCCCGCCGTCACGCATTTCGACCGGAACGTGCTGTTTTCTAACTAAAGCTGTCAGACCCCAGAAATCAGATCTCTAGTTGTCAGTAGAAGCCAACTGTAAACTTGTGGCTGCCACCTAGCCTCTGACAGCTTTAGTTGGAGCAGCGTTAGGCAACTCGATTCGCGGGGTCGACCCTGGGAGGGGAGGTTTTATGGCCGAGGAATTCCAAGTCAGCGGCAAGAACGCCGCAGCACCGTTCACGCTGAAGCTGCACCGCGGTGACGGCATGTCGCTCATCGCGATGAACTGGAAAAAAGGGAAGCCGCCCAAAGATTTCGTCGGCTTCGCGATCGAGTACAAGGAGCCTAACGGCGACAGGTTCTTTCCGCTCATGAATCGCATTGCCTTCCCCGGCAGTGACGGCGAGGTCGACCCCAATCGCAAGTCGTCGCGTCTCTCGCCCATTCAGAAGTTTCGCTGGGTGCACTTTCCGCGCTTCGCCGAGCTCAAAGGAAACTTCCTGTATCGCGTGACACCGGTGTTCATGAACTCGGCGGACGTCCTGAGTTACGGCGAGCCGCAGGAAGTGGCGATCGAGCTGCGCCGCGAGACGTATCCGGGAAAACTGAACGTCACGTTCACGCGCGGTTTCGTTGCGTCACAAGCCTTCGTCGATCGCTTTGAATCGAAGGGTCCGATCTCGAAGCTTCTGCCGAAGAATGCCGAC
>CBQVAZ010000064.1:0-11296 GCA_967720205.1 uncultured Gemmatimonadaceae bacterium
GCGTCGTACTGCAGGCTCATGATGTTCATGCGTGTCGACTTGGATCCTGGTCCTCCGAGTATCAACACGTTGAAGCTGCGCTCTCCGCGCGACTCGGCGATGATCGTCGCGGCGGTTCCGATGTCCAGCGTGTGGGTGTAATTCCAGCCGCGCATCATGTGACTGCCGCCGAACTTGAAGAGCACGCGCGGCGTAACGCCGCCGCCGCCCCGATCGGCCGCTGCGAATTGCTTCGTGAAGTTTTCGCGCAGATACGCGGAGCGCATGAGGTTGGACTCGTACCCTCGGCCCGAGAGAAAGAGCCTGTTGATGCGCGCCGTACGCTCGAACATATCGATGATGGCGCGGCCGCGCGCAGAGGGCTTGCTGCCTAACGCAGCGCGCAGCGCCGTGAAGATCGAGTCCGGGGCCGACCAGGCAAACAGCTTGGAGGGATCCGGACGTCCCGGCCGGCTCACGGCCGCGAAGCCGCTGTCGGCGAGCTCGCGCGCGCGCCGAACGGCGGCGCGCCCTGATGGCGGCGCCAGCGCTTCCAACTCGCGGAGAAATAAGCGATCGGCGGAAACGTCGTAGTCCAGTCCCCAAATGCGCATCGGCGCGAGCGACCCCTGCGCCGTCAGGGCTGACGCCAACAGCGAACGCTCTTCTGCCAACGTGTAAAACGGCACGGCGCTGAACCACGTCGCCATCATCGAATCGAGACGCTCGGTCGCACGGGGGCCGCGTGCGATCGCATCCAGTCGCTCACCCTGAAGCGGGCTCACCTCGATCGCAAATGTGTTGTAGCCGGCCGGGCGCAGCTCGCTCAGCAGCGCCTGCACGATGGCCGGCGTTTGCGCGACGCCGTGCTCTTCACCAACCAGGAAGAAGCGCGCGCTCTTCCCTTCGTCGACGAGCAGTCGCCCGCCGCGGCCGTCCAAACGGCCCCCATTCAAGGTGATGGCGTGACGGTTGGCGATGAGGAGCCGCGTGAGCGCGCTGTCCTGTGCGAGGAGGAGCGCTGGCGTGAGTGTCGCCATGATCGCGATGCGGATGGGCCTCATGATGCGCCAAAGTAACGCGCAGGGGCTCAGTTAATGTCATAGAACTGTGGGCGCGTCGACATTCCAAAAGCGCGGATGAACATTCGGGCACCCTTCGTAGGACCGGTTTGATCCTCCCCAACCTGACCTTACGCCGAGCGTGTGCTGCAGGCGCCGCGATCGCCTTGCTGGGCACTTCCAGCTCGGCGCAGCGACCCCTCAACCTCGACTTCGAGCGCGCCAGCGTCGCTGCGGCCGATAGGCCATGGGGGTGGAGTCACGGCTTTTCCCCATTTGCGAGAGGACCGGCTGCGACCTTCACACTGGACAGCGTCGTCCGCCGATCCGGTAAGCGCAGCCTTCGCATCGCGTCGGGCGATAGCGCTGCCGTCGCGCCACAGACGATCACCCTCCAGATACCGTCTGAGTTCGCCGCCGGCCGGAAGGTGAGCCTAACGGCATGGCTGCGCTCTGCGCCGTCGAGCGGCCGGGCATTCGTGACGCTGGAGTCATGGGCGCCGGGTTCCGTAACGGCCGCCGACACCGCCGACCTGGCAAACGCGCCCAGTGCGCGGTGGATTCGCCGAGACCTCGCGATAGTGGTGAGCGAGGACGCACACTCGGTTGTCGTGACAGTCGGCCTAACGAAAGCTGGCACTGCATGGTTCGACGATCTCGCGTTATCCGTGGACGGGAGAGCTGTCGCCGACCTGCCGACGGGTGCAGACGCCACACCTGCGGAAGTGCGTTGGCTGGCAGCTCATTCCGCGCCGCTTATCGACGTTAGGCCGCCGTCGTCCGCGACGCCCGACGACCGCGACCTCGATCTCTTCGACAGGATCGTCGCTGACGCGCGCGTCGTGGCGCTTGGTGAATCGACGCACGGCACGCGCGAGTTCTTCCTCGCCAAGCACCGATTGCTGGAATACCTCGTACGACGACATGGATTCACAGTCTTCGCGATCGAAGCGAACCAAGTCGCCGTGCAGACGACGAATCGTTATGTGCAGGGGGGCTCGGGCACGGCGCGAGACGCGATGCGCGTGATGTTCGCGGTCTGGAATACCGAGGAGATGGAAGCGCTCGTCGAGTGGATGCGCGCCCACAACGCTGCGCATCCTGCGCGTCCGATTCGATTCGTCGGTTATGACATGCAAGACCAGCGGCGTCCCGCTGACACGCTGCGCGCTTTCCTCGAGCGCAAAGGCCCAAGCCTCGTAGCGACGTTCGATCAGCTGCTCGGCGAGTATCGCGCGCAGCGCTCCTGGTCCACTCCTCAGATCGCGGATACTACGCGATCGCGCTGGCGTAAGAATGCCGAGCAGTTATGGGAAGATATCAACGGCCGGCGCAGCGGCTGGCTCGCAGAATCGCGCACGGCGAATGACAGCGTGAGCGTAGAGTGGGCCGTGCAATCAGCCAACCTGCTTCGTCAGGCCGCGTTAGGCAACGAGACCTTGAACGTGCCGGATCGCGACAGTCTCATGGCGGCGAATCTGGGTTGGGTATTGCAAGTTCTCGCTCCTGGCGAGCGCGCGGTCGTGTGGGCGCATGACATTCATGTAAGCGCCGGCGGCGATCCAAAGCTCAGCTTCTACAACGGCGCGACCATGGGTGCGCAACTTCGCCGGATGCTCGGCGATGCCTACCGCCGATTCAGTCTGCTCACGTACGACGGTTCGTACTCTGCGACAAGGGGGCTCACCGATTACACGATGATCGAGGCTGCGGCGCTCCCGGCTCCATCAGGGAGTCTTGAGAAAGCTCTGCATGCCGTGCAGCGGCCTGCGAACACAGTTGGGCTCATCCTCGATCTGCGCTCGTCGCGCGGGACAGCCGACGCGCGCTGGCTCGAGCGACCACATCGGTTGCGACATGTCGGTTACGCAGCCTACGACTTTGCATTCGATCTTGAGGCAGTTTTTCCGCTCGAGTTTGACGGCGTGGTCTTCGTCGATCGCACCAGTGCGTCACGGCTTACACCGTAGGTCGGAGCTGCACCCGCCGAAAACGTTAGGCAAAACGAAGGAGGGCGGACTCGCGTCCGCCCTCCTTCTATCGAACAGACCGCTCGCTTAAACGCAGCGCGCAGTCGCCCTAGATGCGTGCGCCGATCTGGTGGAACGTCGAGTTCGATACTTCGTAGCCACCGATCGCTGGCGTTCCTTCAACAACGTTCACCAGGCTCTTTAGCACTTCGGGATACGCATCGCGGTTGTAAGCGTCCGCGCTCTCTTTCTTGTCCCACAGGCTGATGGCTAGCGCATCGGTGCCGTTGGCAGCGACGAGCGTCACTTCGTCCTTAAAGCCGATCTGCTTGCGCATCACGGGCAGGACGTCCGTTTCTATCCTTCGAGCAAACTCAGGGGCGCCATCGGCCTTGAGGTGCAGCGTGACGTTGCGTGCGTACATGGACAACTCCTTCGGTGACCAGCATGAACCGCGCCTTCTAGTGGGGGCATCCTAGTCCACTTAAATAGTTTTGTCAAGTCATCACTCGCATTGCGAGATCCACTTTACTATCTTTGGTTAATCATCACGATCAACCAGCCATGGATCTCTCGATCATTGTCCGCCAGCGACTCGACGAACTGGGACTAGAACAGAAGGATCTCGCTCGAGCCGCTCGGGTCACCGAGTCCTACGTGTCCCAGCTTCTGACGCGGAAGAAGGCCCCTCCAGCGCCAAGTCGGACGGACATCTACGACAGGATGGACAGCCTCCTCAAGCTCCCGAAAGGAGAGCTGGCGAGACTCGCAGAAGTCGCCCGAAAAGAGGATCTGAAGCGGGAGCTGGGGGACGAGACCGCGCCGCTTTTCCAAGAGGTCCGGGCGTTAATCCTGGGCAAGTGCCACGCCGACCGAGAGCCACACGTCCGCGCAATCTTTGAGCGACAGCCCTTTGGTGAGCTCGAACGCCTGGTGACGCAGAAGCTACTGGACGTCGTAAAATCCATTTCCAAAAGCGAGCTAAAGAACGACCGGTGGCTGCGCGCAGTGGCACGACTCAGCGGCCGCAGCTTCGAAGAGATGCGGGTAATCGTACTCGATTTCCTCGACACCGACGTCTTTCACGTGTCGAAGGAGCAGTGCGTTGCGTTCCTGGGCCCGCTGATCGACTCCTGGGATGTCGACCTAGCCACGTTAGGCCTCGAAATCGTTCTGAACCACCGCGTCGCTGACGAGCCGCTGCGGAAGTTCGTGTTCGCCGAGCGTGAACCCGAGCGTCTCACAGAGGAGGCGGGGCTCGAGGAATTCCTTGCTAACACAGCGTTGAGCGGAACCGCGACCGCAGCCGAGGTGGAGTTTCTCAAAAGGCTGAGATTCAAGAACAAACGGCCAACGGCGCTCTACTACTACCGCGAACTGCAGAGTCTTAGGGATCCGCTGCATTTCCGAGCGGGTTAACTACAGCACGACATCAGCATCTCGGTGCACAGGAGCGATGCTGCTCTCGAGCGTCATCGCGTCATCGTGAGTCCGTTGTTCGGGCGCAGATGACCTTTCACCCCGAGGTCTCCGGGGCAAGTGATGGCGATACAGGAGGTCAGCATATGCGTTATCCAGGCAAGTCGCTGAGCAGGGTCGCTTTGATCGCTGCAGTCGTAGTTTCGACCGGAGGAAGCAGTTCGGTAGCGGCACAGATGGGCGCGATCCCGGGCGGATGGCACGCGAGTGCGGATACATCGGGCGACTATCACGTCGGCTCGGATGTTTCGCGCAGGCCAGGTGGATCGGGATCTATGAGCGGCTACATCAGAGCTAATGTTCAAGGCCCAACAAGCTCGGCCTCGTTGACTCAAGCGATTAGTGCAGAGCACTTTCGCGGGCACCGTGTCCGACTCAGTGGGTTCGTGCGCTTTAGCCGGGATACTGGCGTCGCGTTGTTGTTCTTGCGGGTCGAGGGAAAAGGACAAGAGCTGGCGAACGACTACACGGGAGCAAGGGTGTTCGTCCCCGCCAGGAACTCGGACGACGAGCGTGGCTGGGTCAAATACTCCATTGTCGTTGACATCCCCGAGTACAGCACCGGGTTGCGAATTGGTTTGATAAACATGGGCGCGTACGAGGCGTGGTTGGACGACGTGCGGTTCGAGTTGGTGGGCAATACCGTGACGCTGACGGGTTCCACCATTGGTTCACCGCCCAACGTCGGAACAACTGAGGGAGTTGCCGGCGGCCTGAAGCGCCTGGCGTCCACCGATCGCAAGTTGGCAATGGCATTTGTGAATCTGGATTTCGAGTCGCCGCTGCCGCCTGCGCGGCGTTAGGCAGCGCTCTGCGGGGGCGTGCGAAGCAAGGGGCGCTTGTTGGTTGAAGCGCTCCCGCTGGCTGTCATCGAACTCAGCTGCTGTGGCAGCGGACGACATGACGCTCGCGCGGGGCGGCTTGACCACACTCAGGCCCGTTGATCTCAGTAACTCGACCGCCGTCGCGGCGCCGCGAGGCCCACTCGCACAGCACGGTATAGGTCCGCTTGCGACAATCTGTTTACCGAGCCGCCAAACTGAGCCGTGGCGCGTATCGGCGCGATTTGTTTTTCGCCGAGGCACAGCACATGCGAACCGTTAGGCTGCGTGAGCAGTGACCAAGTGAACGTGCCGCCGTAATCCGAATGCTTCCCGCTCGATCTACAACGCAATCCGATCTTCGTTTCCGCTGTTGGGACTATCCGGCGTTCATCGCGCTCACCCTTCTCCACGTCTGGGTGATGCTCGCGGTGTTTTGGCCCGCGATCCGCGACGGCGCTTGGGCTGATTTGCCAATCGCGTTACTCGTTCTGCTCGGCACGTTCATGCTTCAACTCGCGATCTGGGAATCACGCTGGATTGCACTTCCGCTCATGCGCGTGCCGCGTGACAAAACTCCGCGTCCCGATTGGCGAGTCGCTGTCGCTGTAACGTTCGTCCCGGGCAATGAATCGATCGAGATGCTCGAGAAGACCGTGCGCGCGCTCGTTGCGATTCGATACCCGCACGACACGTGGGTACTGGACGAGGGTGACGATCCGCGAGCCAGCCAACTCTGTGAAGTGCTCGGTGCGCGCCACTTCTCACGGCGCAACATGCCGCAGTACCAACACGCCGACGGGAAATTCAAGTCGCACACGAAGTACGGGAATTACAACGCGTGGCTCGAGGAGATCGGCTACGGCTCGTACGACTTCGTTACGTCGTTCGATAGCGATCACGTTGCGCAGCCAGACTATCTCGATCGTGTGCTCGGATACTTCAACGACGAGCTCGTTGGCTACGTGCAGCCGGTGCAGGCTTACTACAACCAGAACGCGAGCTTCGTCGCGCAGGGCGCCGCTGAGGAGACGTATGCGTACTACTCCTCGGTGCAGATGACGATTCACGCCGTCGGCTATCCGATCATCGTTGGATGCCACAACACGCATCGCGTCACTGCTTTGAACGACATCGGCGGTTTCGCGCCGCATGAAGCCGATGACATGGTCATGACGCTGCTCTACCGCACGAGCGGCTGGCGTGGCGTGTATGTGCCGCAGATTCTCGCGCGTGGCCTAACGCCGGCAGATTGGGGTGGATATCTCCGGCAGCAGCGTCGCTGGGCGCGCTCTGTGCTCGACTTCAAGCTGCGCGTGTTTCCGAAGTACGCGAAGCGACTCCCGCCGCTGGAACGCATGCTCACGTACGTGCACGGCATATACTATTTGCGCGGTGTCATCATCGCACTGCAGCTAGCGTTGCTCGTGTACATGCTCGTGAGCGCGAACGTCCCGGCAGGAGATGGAAGTGTTTTCTTGCGCAACACGCTCGCGATCTGGGGCACCGTTTTGCTCGGCGACCTCTATCGGCAGCGATTCTTCATAGACCAGAAGACCGAAACGGGCGTGCACTGGCGCGCGACGTTTCTCGCCTTCGTGAAGTGGCCGTATTTCCTCCTTGCGTTGTGGGACGCCATTCGCGCGAACTACGGGACGTACTCGGTCACTCCCAAGGCACGGCAGCCGGCGCGACCGCTCGTGTTCGCCGTTGTTCAGGCGGCCGTTTTCAGCATCGTCGGCGCTGCGTGGATCGCAAACCTCGCGAGCGGGGCGTCGCCGTTCTTGCCGATTCACATCGCGGCGGTGGCTGTCCTTCTCACGACAGGCCTCGCCGCCGTCACGGCGCTCTGGTATTTCCCGCCGGGATACGATCGGCGCGTTCGAAGCCCGCGCCGCCGACCTCCGAGCGTCGTTGTGCGGCCGAGCGACGTGCGCTTGATACCGAGCATCACGGCTCGCGCCGTCTTGCGTCGCGTTAGGCGAAGCGACGTGCTATCGGCAACGTAGGAATCGTCAATACGAGCCGTTAGTGCAGTTCGTGCCGCCTCGGCAGCACCGCGCCGTGCTGCGTGCATGTGAGAGCGGCGGCATGCGTCGCGAACTCGAGTGCTTGTAACCCAGCGCTGCTGTCGGCGAACACAACGCCGTCGGGAGTGAGCCGGCCGCGTTCGGCGAGCCAGGTGAGCAGCGCCGATTGAAAGGCATCCCCTGCACCGACGCTGTCAGCGACAACCACAGTCTTCGCGGACACATGCACGTGGCCGCTCGACCACCACGCGCTCGCACCGCTTGCGCCCCGAGTAACCACGACCAGGCGCACGCCGTGGGCCAGCGCGTGTTCGGCAAACGCGTCCGGCGCCGTACCTGGAGCCAGCACCGCGAGGTCTTCCTCACTGAGCTTGAGCAGGTGTGTGCGCGGAAGCATCCACGCGAGCTGGGAACGCCAACAGTCTGCGTTAGGCTCGACAGAGAGCCTAACGTTTGGATCCCAGGCCACTATGATCTCGCTGTGCCAGCGGTCGACCAGCGCGCGCAGTGTCGCCGCAATCGGCTCCACTACCATCGCGTACGAGCCAACGTGGAGCGCGCTCAGGCTCGGCGGAATGAGATCGAGCACCCGCGGACCGAGCTGCCGGTCAGCTCCCTTGGCTCCGTGAAACGCGTATTCGGGCGCTCCGTGGCCAGCGACACCGACAATGCTCAACGTGGTCGCAGCGCTGGTGCGCTGGACCGCGCGAACGTCGACGTTCTCCTCGGCGAGGGCCGCAAGGAGGCGCTCGCCAAATGGATCGCGGGAGATGCTTCCCATGAACGCCACAGGTTGCGCCATGCGGGCCAGGCCGAGCGCGACGTTGAACGGTGAGCCGCCGACACGCGCTTCGAGCGCGAGTCCGTCCGGAGTCGTCGCGCCCGGGAACACATCCATGAGAGCCTCACCGCAAACAAGAATCCTGGGCTCTTGCTTGAGCGGTGCGCTGCCTTCAATTCCCTTGGCGTCAACCGCCGCAGCGTTCAATCGATGCTCCTTCGTGTCGTACTCGTTTTCGCGCTCTTCGTGCTGCCGTCACTCGCGTCGGCACAGCCGGTCATCGGCCTAATCACCAAGACCTCTACAAATCCCTTCTTCGTCAAGATGCGAGAAGGCGCCGAGGCGGCTGCTAAGGCAAACGGCGCGCGACTCATATCCGGATCGGGGAAAAACGACGGCGACAACGTGGGACAGGTGACTGCGCTGGAGAACATGATCGCTGCCGGCGCCAAAGTCATCCTCATCACCCCAAACGATTCGAAAGCGATCGTACCGTCCATCAGCAAGGCGCGCGCGAAAGGCATTCTCGTCATCGCCCTGGATAGCCCGACTGACCCCGTCGACGCCAGCGACGCCCTCTTCGCCACTGACAACTACCGCGCCGGAACGCTCATCGGGCGTTATGCGCGTGCCGCGTTAGGCACGAAGCCGGCCCGCATCGCCACCATCGATCTCTTCCCGGGGCATCCCGTCGGTGCTCAGCGACACAACGGCTTCCTCAAAGGCTTCGGCTTGCAAGCGCCGGCTGCTGCCGTGAACACACTCGGCACGGCAGCGGAAGTTGTCTGTATGGCCGACAGCTACGGCGATCAGACACGCGGGCAGACCGCGATGGAGAATTGTCTCCAGAAGAATCCCGACATCAACGTCGTCTACACGATCAACGAACCGTCCGCCGCCGGAGCGTACAAAGCGCTCAAGGCCAAGGGGAGGGAGAAGTCAGTCGTCCTCGTTTCAGTCGACGGCGGGTGTCAGGGCGTGCGTGACGTCGGCAGCGGCGCGATCGCCGCGACGGCGCAGCAGTATCCGGTGAAGATGGCCGAGTTAGGCGTCGCGGCCGGAATGATCTTCATCAAGACGGGGAAAAAGCCGAGCGGCTACACAGATACCGGCGTCAGTCTCATCGCGGCGAAATCGGTAAGCGGCGTAGAAACCCTGGATGTCTCCACCGGTCTTCAGCTTTGTTTTGGCCGCAAGTAGTTGTTTCGGTTCTCCGCGACCTCTGGCCGGGCGCAGCGGGGCCTCTGTGTCCTCTGCGTTATGCTCTTGACGAAGCTCGGCATCGTGCCGTTAGGTAACTGATGAGAGCCCGGCTGCTCGGGACTCTCGGGCCGCTGCTCGCCCTCATCGCCGCATGCCTGTTCTTCGCGTCACGCAGCGAGCGATTTCTCACGGCTGACAACCTTTCCATCGTTCTACAGCAGGTGATGGTTGTCGGCGTCATCGCGATCGGCCAGACGCTGGTCATTCTGACGGCAGGCGTCGACCTCTCGTGCGGCACGGTGATGGCGCTCGGCGGAATCGTGATGACGAAACTCGCCGTCGATCACCAGCTCCCGCCGGCGCTGGCAATCGCGGCAGGCATCGGCGCGACGACACTGTTCGGGGCGATCAACGGCCTGCTGGTAACGCGCTTGCGGCTGCCTCCCTTCATCGTGACGTTAGGCACGCTTAACATCGCGTTCGCCGTCACGCAGCTATATTCCAACGCGCAAACGATCACCGACGTCCCGGCCGGCCTAACGACACTCGGCAACGCGTTCCAGCTTGGTGGCAGCTCTGTCGTCTATGGCGCGTTGCTGATGCTCGCCCTCTATGCGCTGGCGGCTTTCGCCTTGAGCCAGACGGCAGCGGGACGCCACGTGTACGCTGTCGGCAACAACCCCGAAGGCGCGCGCCTCACCGGAATCGCGACGCAGCGCGTGCTGCTCGGCGTGTATCTACTGGCAGGAGTCTGTTACGGGCTCGCTGCACTCCTCTCCGTCGCGCGGACAGGCGTTGGTGACCCTAACGCGGGCCAGTCGGAGAACCTGGAAGCGATCACCGCGGTCGTTGTCGGCGGCACGAGCCTCTTCGGCGGACGCGGACTGGTGCTCAGCTCTCTGGTCGGGGCGCTGATCGTCGGCGTCTTCCGAAACGGGCTCACGCTCATGGGAGTGTCCTCCGTTTACCAGATGCTCGTCACGGGTATTCTCGTAATCCTCGCCGTAGCGACAGATCAGTTCTCGCGACGCGTGGCACAGAGCGGCGGAGGGGGCGGCGACGCATGACAGATCGTCTGGTGCTCGAGGCGAGAGGGATCGTCAAACATTTCGGCCACGTCACGGCGCTCGACGGAACTGACTTCGAGCTGCGTGCCGGTGAGATCCTCGGGCTAATCGGAGACAACGGCGCCGGCAAATCGACGCTCATCAAAGCGCTCTCCGGCGCGCTCGTCCCCGACCGCGGCGAAATATTTGTCGACGGTGTGCGCGTTCATTTTCGCTCGCCGAGTGATGCTCGACGCGCCGGCATCGAGACGCTGTATCAGGAGCTGGCCGTCGCGCCGGCATTGAGTATCGTCGAAAACTTGTTTCTAGGGCGCGAGCTCCGGCGACCAGGTTTCACAGGTCACGTGCTCCGTATGCTCGACAAGTCCCGCATGCTCGAGGAAAGTGCGGCGTACATGCAGGAGCTCGGGATCGGCGTGCGCTCGATGAAGCAAGCCGTGGAGACGCTGTCCGGCGGTCAGCGGCAAGGCGTGGCCGTGGCGCGCAGCGCCGCCTTTGCACGCCACGTGGTGATCATGGACGAGCCCACAGCCGCGTTAGGTGTGAAGGAAGGAAACCTCGTACTCGACCTCATCCGTCGGGTGCGCGAGCGCGGCCTCTCCGTCGTGCTCATTTCGCACAACATGCCGCACGTCTTCGAAGTGGCGGATCGCATTCATGTGGCACGGCTCGGGCGCCGCGTGGCGGTGCTGGATCCAAAACGCGTGACGATGAGTGACGCCGTCGCTGTCATGACTGGGGCGATGGCGCCGGGCCAGCTTCCAGCCTGAACTACACTGGGCCCGTTCCAACTTCTGCGTGTGTAAAACTCCGCTGCTCAATCCATGGCAGTTGGAACGGGCCTGGACAGGCTGAGCCTCCCCTCTCAGCTTGACCTTCCGCACCGTCAGCTTCCGGAGCACCCC
>CBQVAZ010000065.1:0-11170 GCA_967720205.1 uncultured Gemmatimonadaceae bacterium
GCCCTGCTTCTGCGGCAGCGCGCGCCGCGAGCGTCGGTGACCGTCCTCGAACGAAATGCGGCGGAGGACACGTTCGGTTGGGGCGTCGTCTTTTCAGATCAGACGCTGGAGCATTTTCGAGCCGCCGACGAGCCAAGCTATCGCGCGATCACCGAGTCGTTCATCCACTGGGACGACATCGACGTGCACATCCGCGGATCGGTCGTGCGTTCGGGTGGCCACGGATTCAGCGGGATTTCGCGCAAGACGCTTCTGGCGATCTTGCAGCAGCGCGCTATTGCGTTAGGCGCGGACGTACGTTTTCGCACGAATGTGGGCGGACTGGACGAGCTGGAGACGATGGGACTCGGCGACGCCGACCTGGTCGTCGCCGCGGACGGCGTCAATTCGCTGCTTCGCGGCAAGGGAGCGGCGCACTTCGAGCCGGAGGTCGAGGTGCGGCCTAATCGCTTCGTATGGCTCGGGACGCGTCGCCGTTTCGACGCGTTCACGTTTGCGTTCGTTCGCAACGAGCACGGCGTGTTTCAGGCGCACGCGTATCGCTTCGACAATGATCTGGCAACTTTTGTCGTCGAGTGCGACCAGAATTCGTGGTGTCGTGCGGGCTTCGATCGACTGGACGCGGACGCGACCGTCGCCGCGAGCGAGCGCCTGTTCAGCCACATTCTCCAAGGCGCTCGGCTGCTGCATAACGCGACGCACCAGCGCGCTGCACCGTGGCTGCGATTCTTGCGCGTGAGCAATCGTCGCTGGCACGACGGTCGGCTCGTGCTCCTTGGCGACGCGGCGCATACGGCGCATTGGTCGATCGGCTCAGGGACCAAGCTGGCGATGGAGGACGCGATTGTTTTGGCGGGCGAGGTCGCTCGGATGGAAGACGGCTCGCCGGCTGACGAGCGAGCGGCAGCGCTGCAGCGCTATCAGGATGAGCGATCGACCGAAGTTCTGCGTCTGCAGAATGCGGCACGCAATTCGATGGAGTGGTTCGAGCACGTCGATCGCTATTGGTCGCTCGAGCCTGAGCAGTTCGCATACTCGCTTCTCACACGCAGCCAGCGCGTGAGTCACGAGAACCTGCGTCTGCGAGACTCCGATTACCTGAGTGGCGTCGAAGAGTGGTTCGCGGAGCGCAGCGGCGTCGATGCTCTACCGGCTCCGCCCCCGCTGTTCACTCCGTACACGCTGCGCGGCCTCACGCTACCGAATCGTGTCGTGGTGTCGCCGATGGACATGTACAGCGCGGTGAACGGCGTCCCTAACGACTTCCACCTGGTCCACCTTGGAAGCCGCGCGTTAGGTGGCGCCGGTCTGGTCATCACGGAAATGACGTGCGTGTCCCCGGAGGGGAGGATATCCCCCGGCTGCACGGGTATGTACGACGCCGCGCACGAGACGAGATGGACACGCATCGTCGAATTCGTTCACGAATGGAGCCAGGCCAAGATCGCGTTGCAGCTTGGCCATTCGGGTCGTAAAGGGTCGACCAAGCTCGGGCTCGAGGGCACCGATATTCCGTTGGACAGCGGGAACTGGGAGCTCTACGCGCCGTCCGCGGTGCCGCATCGGCCCACGATGCAGACGCCGCGCGAGATGACGCGCGACGACATGGAGAAGGTGCTGCGCGACTTCGTCTCGGCGACGGTCGCCGCCGGACGCGCGAACTTCGACATGCTCGAGCTGCATTGCGCGCACGGATACCTTCTGTCGAGCTTCATCACACCGCTGGCGAATCGACGGAGCGACGAATACGGCGGCTCACTCGAAAAGAGACTGCGCTTCCCGCTGGAAGTCTTTCGCGCGATGCGTGACGCCTGGCCTAACGAGAAACCGATGTCAGTGCGTATCTCGGCAACCGATTGGGTGGATGCCGGCGTGACAGGTGATGACGCCGTGGAGATCGCGCGCGCGTTCGTCGCGGCGGGAGCGGACATCATCCATGTGTCTACTGGTCAAACGTCGCCTGACGCGAGGCCCGTGTACGGACGCATGTGGCAGACGCCGTTCAGCGATCGCATCCGCAACGAAGTCGGATGTCCGACGATCGCCGTCGGCAACATCACCGATGCCGATCAGGTCAACTCGATCATCGCCGCCGGACGCGCGGATCTCGTTGCGCTCGCACGGCCGCACCTCTCCGATCCGAACTGGACGCTGCATGCCGCGGCGCAACTCGGCTGGTCCGATCAGCCGTGGCCGTGGCAGTATGGTTCAGGGAAGGATCAACTGGAGCGGCTTATTGCACGGGAAAAAGCGCTTCGGCCGATCTAAGAACATTCAAAACAAATAGCTTCGAGTGGTCAGTCTCGAGTTGTAAGTGATGAGTTCTCAAATGAGTGACTACATGATATGCAGAGCCTAACGACTGACAGGCAGTTCCTTATAGCATTCTCGAGACTCCGCACTCGCGACCGGTCACTCGCAGCTATTTGTTTTGCCTTATGACTGCCCCCACCACTGCTGTCTCCACAATCAACCCCCGGCGTTTCGCTTGGTCCTTCGACCGCGGCGTCGCGACCGTTACGCTCAATCGCCCCGAGCGAAAGAATCCGCTCACGTTCGAGTCGTACGCCGAGCTGACTGACACATTTCGCACACTGCAGCGTGTGCCGGAGGTGAAGGTCGTCATCATCACTGGCGCGGGCGAAAACTTCTGCAGCGGTGGCGACGTTCACGAGATCATCGGCCCTCTGGTTTCTGCTCAAGAAAATGGCCGGCCGGACGAGTTGCTCGCGTTTACGAAGATGACTGGCGGTCTCGTGAAAGCGATGCGAGCCTGTCCGCAGCCGATCGTTGCGGCGATCGACGGTGTGTGCGCTGGAGCTGGAGCGATCCTCGCGATGGCGAGCGACCTTCGCATCGGCACCGATCGCAGTCGCGTCGCGTTTCTCTTCGTTAGGGTCGGCTTGAGCGGCGCGGATATGGGCGCCTGCGCCATTCTGCCGCGCATTATCGGCTACGGCCGCGCGAGTGAATTGCTGTACACGGGCCGCTTCATGGCAGCAGATGAAGCGGAGCGCTGGGGCTTCTACAATAAGGTTGTGAATCCCGGCGATCTTCAGGCCGAGGCAACGGCGCTCGCCCGTTCACTCGCCGATGGGCCGACGTTCGCACACGGCGTCACGAAGTCGTGTCTCCATAACGAGTGGAACATGTCCATCGACGACGCGCTGGATCATGAAGCGCAGGCGCAAGCGCTATGCATGGAGACGAAAGACTTCGCGCGCGCTTACAAAGCATTCGCGACGAAGGGTACGCCGAAGTTCGAGGGGAACTGAGCCCGATGGCGACGGTCGATCGTTCCTTTCTCAGCTGGCCGTTTTTCGAAGAGCGTCATCGCGCACTCGCGGAGGAAATTGACGGCGTCGGCCGCGCGGAGGCCGCGTCCTGGAACGAATTCGACGAAGATGATCAAGGCGCTGTCGACGGCACGTGCCGCCGCATCGTGCAACGGCTTGGACAGCTCGGCGTGCTGCGGCATGCATGTGCCGGCACGGACGCAAAGCTTGACGTCCGCTCGTTATGCATCATACGCGAGACGCTTGCGCGACACGTTCCGCTCGGAGATTTCGCATTCGCGATGCAGGGACTCGGCAGCGGACCGATTTCTTTGTTCGGCAGCGCCGAGCAGAAGGCGCGCTATCTCCCGCGCGTCTCGCAGGGAGCGGCCGTTGCCGCGTTCGCCTTGTCAGAGCCGGGCGCTGGGAGTGATGTAACCGCCATGCAAACCGTCGCGCGTCGAGACGACACGCATTATGTGCTCGACGGCGAGAAGACGTGGATTTCGAACGGAGGCATCGCCGATTTTTACATTGTCTTTGCGCGCACGCCTGACGACGGTGAGCGTGCGTTTGGCGCCTTCATCGTCGACACTGGCACCGCTGGTTTGAGCGTGGTAGAACGCATTCGATCTGTGGCGGCGCATCCCTTGGCGCGCCTGCAGTTCAAGAAATGCCGCGTGTCGGCGTCGGCACTCGTCGGGGAGGCAGGGAAAGGGCTGCGAGTCGCGTTAGGCACGCTCGACGTCTTTCGATCTACGGTCGGTGCCGCGGCGCTCGGGTTTGCGCGTCGCGCGCTCCAGGAGGCGGTGCAGCACGCGCGCGCGCGCCGGCTCTTCGATCAGCCTCTCTCGGAGTTTCAACTCACTCAGGCGCGCCTGGCCGACATGGCATTGGATATCGACGCCAGCGCGCTCTTGATCTATCGCGCCGCATGGGTGCGCGACACGATCGCCGATCGCGTGACTCGCGAGGCAGCGATGGCCAAGCTGTATGCCACTGAAGCCGCGCAGCGTACGATCGACGGCGCGGTTCAGCTGTTAGGCGCTTTGGGTGTACGGCACGGCGGCCCGGTGGAACGGCTGTATCGCGAGATCCGCTCCCTTCGCATCTACGAAGGAACGAGTGAGGTGCAGCGGCTCGTCATCGCGCGTGAGCTGCTGGTGGATGCGGCGGAGCCGGCCAGTGCCTAACGAAGTGCGGACGGCCGCGTGGGCGCCCGGCGGCGTGCGCAGTGCGCATCGCGACACATTCGGCCGCGAGTCGTTGCCACCGAGCGAACTGTGGCCGCGGCTCGATTTCACGGGCATTCCCGAGCTACGCTATCCAAACCGAGTGAACTGCGCCGTGGAGTTGTTGGACCGCATCGTCGAGCGCGGCGATGGCGATCGCGTCGTCATCCACTATCCCGGCGGGCGCTGGACGTACCGCGACCTGTTGACGACGGCGAACCGCATCGCGCACGTGCTCGCGGACGACCTCGGGGTCGTGCCCGGCAATCGGGTGTTATTGCGTGGCCCCAACAATCCGATGATGGCTGCGTGCTGGTTCGCCGTGCTCAAGGCCGGCGGTGTCGTCGTGTGCACGATGCCGCTGCTGCGCACGCGCGAGCTCGTATTCACGGCAGACAAGGCACGCATATCGCTCGCGTTGAGTGATACGCGTCTGGCGACCGAGTGCGAGGAGGCCTTCACGCGGCGCGGCGATGGATCTGCTCGCGACGGTGCGCGTGTGGTGCACTTCGGCGCACCGGACGGCACGCCTAACGCTGTAGGACAATCGCTCGAGCAGCTGATGCGCGACAAGCCCGCCGAGTTCACGAATGTCGACACGGCGGCCGATGACCTCGCGCTCATCGCCTTCACCTCCGGGACGACGGGTGAAGGCAAAGGGACGATGCACTTTCATCGCGACGTCCTCGCGATCTGCGACTGCTTCCCGCCGTACGTTCTCAAGGCGACGCCGGAGGACGTGTTCATCGGATCGCCACCATTCGCTTTCACGTTCGGACTCGGCGGTCTGCTGCTCTTTCCAATGCGCGTCGGCGCTGCCACTGTGTTGCTGGAACAGGCGGCGCCGCCGCACCTGATGAAAGGGATCGAGAACTATGGCGCCACTGTGGTGTTCACTGCGCCGACTGCATATCGAGCGATGTTAGGCATGCTGCCGCAGCACGACGTCTCGAGCCTGAGGCGCTGTGTTTCAGCGGGCGAAGCGCTTCCGCTGGCAACGTACGAAGCGTGGCAGCAAGCGACGGGTCTCAAGATCATCGACGGCATCGGCGCCACGGAGATGCTGCACATCTTCATCAGCGCGAGCGACGATGACATACGGCCTGGAGCGACCGGCAAGGTGGTGCCTGGCTACGAGGCGCGCGTCGTGGATGACGAGATGCGCGACGTCCCCGACGGCGAGATCGGACGGCTCGCGGTGCGCGGGCCAACGGGGTGCCGCTATCTGCATAACGAGGAACGACAGCGCGCGTATGTCTCCGACGGATGGAACTTGACCGGCGATTCGTACAAGCGCGACGCGGACGGTTATTTCTGGTATCAGGCCCGCACCGACGACATGATCATCTCGTCAGGCTACAACATTTCCGGCCCCGAGGTCGAAAGCGTCTTGCTGGAGCATCCGGCCGTGCTCGAGTGCGGAGTCGTCGGCGTGCCTGACGTGGAACGAGGTCAGATCGTGAAGGCGTATGTAGTGTTGCGACCGGATGCGCGGCAGTGGGCGGCCAAGGACATGGTGAAGCTGCTGCAAGACTTCGTGAAGGCGCAGATCGCGCCGTACAAGTATCCGCGCGCGATCGAATTCCTGGATGCGCTGCCGCGCACGGCGACGGGAAAGCTGCAACGCTATCGTTTGCGGGAACGCGTGACATGAGCGACTCGTCTGTGCGCGATCTGCCCGAGCCCGTCGCCGTCGACGGCTGGATGCGGCCGAGCGGCTACGCCGACGCGATGACAGGCCGCGGCCGCTTCATCGTGACGGCCGGACAGATCGGTTGGGATCCGAGCATGCAGCAGTTCGCCAGTGACGACCTCGTCGCGCAGGTGCGGCAAACGCTGCTCAATGTCGTGACGGCCGTGCGCGCGGCGGGCGGCGAGCCGACGCACGTCGTTAGGCTCACCTGGTACATCACCGATCGTGACGCGTACGTGACACGGCGCAAGGAGATCGGCGCCGTGTACCGCGAGATCATGGGCAAGCATTATCCGGCGATGGCCGTGGTGATCGTCGCCGGGCTCGTCGAAGCCCAGGCGCGGGTCGAGATCGAGGCGACCGCGATCGTACCGTAGGCTGCGGCGGCTGTACCGCACGCTGCACAGGCTTGGCTCACCTCGCGCAAGCGAGTAAGTTGCGCGCCCCCCTTTTTGGCAGCGCCAACCAACCCGCGCTCGTGGATCAGCCTAACGAGTCATCTGTGGCGACCCTGTCGCCGGAGGAGTCCGCCGCGCCCGACAGCGAGCGCGTGAGCGCCTGGTCCGTCGTGCGCGAGGCGATCCGCGGATCGCCTCGCGACTACACGAAAGGCCCGATCAGCCGAGCGGTCATTTTCCTGGCGATCCCGATGGTGCTCGAGATGTCGATGGAGAGCATCTTCGTCGTCGTCGACATGTTTTTCGTGGGGCGCCTTGGGCCCTATGCCCAGGCCACGGTCGCGCTTACCGAATCGCTGATCACGATCGTGTACGCGATCGCGATCGGCTTGTCGATTGGGGTCACGGCGATGGTGGCTCGACGAATCGGCGAGCGCGATCCGGCGGGAGCGGCGAAGGCCGCCGCCCAGGCGGTCTGGCTCGGGTTCGGCTTCGCTGCCGTGCTGGGCGCGTTAGGTGCCGTGTTCGCGCCGCGTTTGCTCACAGCCATGGGTGCCGATGCCGACGTCTTGCAACGCGGGGTCGGCTACACGCGCGTGTTGTTAGGCGGCAACGCGTCCGTGATGCTGCTCTTTCTCATCAACGCGATCTTCCGCGGCGCCGGCGACGCGGCGATCGCGATGCGCGCGCTGTGGCTCGGCAATGCGTTCAACATCCTGCTCGGGCCGTGCTTCATCTTCGGACTGGGCCCATTCCCCGAGCTCGGCGTGATGGGAGCCGCTGTCGCCACGACGACCGGGCGCGCGATCGGTGCGTTGTACGCGTTCAGTCGCTTGCTCAAGCCTGGCTCTCGCGTGCGGTTCGATCGCTCGCACGCGCGGCCCGATGCGGCTGTCATGTGGCGCCTCATCCGACTCTCGGCGTCTGGCACCTTGCAGATCTTCATCGGCGTCGCGAGCTGGATCGGCTTGGTCCGGATTCTCTCGACATTCGGAAGTCAGGCGCTGGCGGGATACGCCATCGGCGTGCGCGTGATTCTCTTCGCGCTGTTGCCGTCGTGGGGGCTGAGCAACGCCGCGGCGACGATGGTCGGACAGTCGTTAGGTGCGCGCGATCCGGAGCGTGCGGAGAAAGCCGTCTGGTTGGCCGCATTCTATAACTTGTGTTTTCTGATCTCGATCGGGCTCGTCTTCCTCGTGCTGGCACCGCAGATCGCGAGCCTCTTCTCGAAGGACCTCGCGGTGCAGCGCTACGCCGTATCGTGCCTCCGCATCGTGGCACTCGGCTTCCCGGCGTATGCGTACGGCATGGTGATCACGCAGTCGTTCAACGGCGCGGGCGATACCTGGACGCCCACGGTCCTCAACCTGTTCATCTTCTGGTTGTGGGAGATCCCGTTAGGCTGGTTTCTTGCCAAGCCGGCAGGGTTCGGGCCGACCGGGATCTTCGTGTCGATCGCGGTCGCCTACGTCTCGCTAGCTGTTGTCAGCGCGGTGCTGTTCAAGCGTGGACGTTGGAAACGGACCGTGGTCTGATAACAACGTCGACCGCGTCATGGGTTAAGAAGCAAGTACGTTAAGCCGGGCGCACGAGCGCGAGCGTTAAGGTCGTCCACGCCGTCAAACGGTTTTACGCTGTTGACGACCTTCACGCCTGTTCAAACACTCGCTTTGACGCAGTTGATTCGTGACCCGTGACGCCGTCGACGCTCTGGGTTGTGATACGTACCCCATTACTCGGCATTCCTTACCTCACCGGCAGGCTGCGACGCTTCGGCTCATGTTGCGAGTCCGTTGCCTTGGGTGTTTTGGGTGTATATGAGGTGGAGGATCAGAGGTTGAACCTCCCGCGTGCCACTTCCCCGTAGGGACCGAAGGCACGCGTTTTGACAGTGTTGACTTCAGAACCGAAACCAGACCCCGTGGCTCTCTACGCTCCTCTCGACTGCTCCGACCTCGCCCTCGTACTTGGCGGCGGGGGAGCGCGTGGTGCGTACCAGGTTGGCGTCCTGCGCGCGATCGCGCGACGCTACCCTGAAGTCGCCTTTCCCATCCTGACCGGTGTCTCGGCCGGCGCTGTAAACACGGCGCACATCGCATCGGGCCGCGGCCCGATGCTCACGACCCTGGACGATCTCGTTAGGCTCTGGCTCTCCCTCACGCCCGATCAGGTGTTCCGCGTCGACCCCTGGACGCTCAGCCGCAACGCGGCGCGATGGGGCTGGCGTCTCTTCGGCGGTGGATTGGGCGGAGCGGAACGCATCCGCGCGCTGGTGGACACAGCGCCGCTCAGGGAGTTCCTCACTCGCGCGCTCGTGTCGGACCCTGACGGAACGATGCCGGGCATCGAGGCCAACATCGCGAGCGGCAAGCTGACCGCGGTCGCCTTGAGCGCCACGGACTACACCACGTCGCAGTCGGTAACCTGGGTGCAGGGTGAGTCGATCGAGATGTGGGAGCGGCCGCAGCGCAAGAGCGTGCGCACGCGCCTAACGCTGGACCACGTCATGGCCTCTACGGCCCTGCCGCTGCTTTTCCCAGCAATTCGCGTCGGCCGCGACTGGTACGGTGACGGCGGCATCCGCCTCACGGCGCCGCTGTCCCCGGCCGTTCACTTGGGTGCTTCGCGCATCCTCACGATCTCCACTCGCTACGATCGCTCGCGTCTCGAAGCCGACCAGCCACAGGTGCCTGGCTACCCGCCGCCGGCCCAAGTGCTTGGCGTTTTGTACAACGCGATCTTCCTGGACTTGATCGACCAGGACGTCGCGCGCTTGGAGCGGATGAATCGCCTGCTCGAGCGCTTGAATGAAGCGCAGCGCGGCACCATGCGGGTTGTCGATATCCTCGTTATTCGACCGTCGCGCGACTTGGGTCGCTTGGCGTACGAGTATGAGCCGCGACTTCCCAAGGGATTCCGTTTTCTCACGCGAGGACTCGGCACACGACGCACTGCGAGCCCAGACATCCTGAGCCTCGTGATGTTCCAGGAAGACTATCTGCGCCGACTGATCGAGCTCGGCGAGGCCGACGTTGAAGCCGAGTGGGAACGCATCGACAAGTTCATGGCGAGACGGCAGGAACGAACAGCCGCGTAACGACGAAACGCTCGGGTCGCGCATGGTGATGCGCTGCCGTGACTTAGGTGATGCGGGTTCGTCAAACAGCCGTTAAGATCGACTGAAGATTTGAATAACAATTCGGTGGCGACGGTCGCGGAAAGACCTGACGGTTCGGACTGCGATGCTGGAACCACCGATCGACTGGCGCGGCAATGCGTTTCGCAGAGCCGCGCCTTTTTTGTTTACCGACGGCAAACTCTTGCGCCGAATGCTCTGTCGGTGCCCTGCCACACGCATCGTCTGCGTGCCTCACTAGCGGAAAATCCTCCCAGCAAATGTTAGGGCGCGCCTCAGGGCATCAATCCGAGTGGCGTGCTGTGTAACTGCTTGGATCGCAAGGCCTTGTGCGACCGTTACGGCTGTGCACACGACCGTCATTTTCCGTGGCACAACTGCTGCTGACGCTGTCATCTGCACGGTCGCCGAGTGGGTCGGAAGTGATCCGGGGATCATGGGGCCCGATCTACTCGGCGACTAAGCACCAAAACCAATCACTCAGAAACAGATGCGAGTGCTCCGCACGATCAGCTTGGTGGCTGCGTTGACGGTGACAGCAAATGCTGTAGCCGCACAGCCGATCGGCCTGAAGTTCCAGTCAGGGCCGTCGTCGCCGCAGGTGACGGGGTACGGCTACTACGTGGGACCGTTCTCGGGAACCGTCCTTTCAAACCCGACACTTCCGACGATCAACCTGTTCTGCGTCGACGTGCTGAACGCGATCGCTTGGGGCACCAAGTGGAAGGCGAACGTCACGAGTCTCGCGCTGAGTGACATCGGCAACACGCGACATGGTACCGCCTCGCTCGACGACTACCGCAAGGCTGCGTGGTTGACGACACAGTACTCATCGACGAACAAGGAACAGTGGGCCGGCATTCAGGCCGCTGTGTGGAATCTCTTGAACCCCGGAAAGCCAAACGGCGGCAACGCCGAGAACTTCTGGCTCAATCAGGTGAACGGTTTCCAGACGACATCGGCCTGGAGCTCCTACGACTGGGGTCAGTTCTACGTGCTCACTCCGCTGGAGGCGGCCGGCATGATCGTCGGTGGCGGGACACAGGAATTCATCACGACATCGCCATTCGTTACGCCTGAACCGGAAACGTTGATCCTTCTCGCGACTGGCCTGGTCGGCGTCTTCGGCTTAGTCGCAGTGCGTACCATCCGAGTTTAACGAGCCGCAGTCCCCTTTCCGCGACTCGTAAGGCGGGCCGGGATGGCACTCCCGGCCCGTTGCATTTTCAGCCGTTGCCCGCGACGGTTCACGGCAGTCGATCCACGCTGACTTACTCATTCATATAGATGCCCGAAACCCAATCGAACGCGCTGAGCGAACGGCTAGCGAGTCTTGCGGGCCCGGCCTACTGCGTGGCCGCGCTCCTCGTCATAACGCCGCTTGGCGATTTCCTGTCGGGCGTTTGGCCGTGGCGACTGGGAGCGGTCGATTGGCG
>CBQVAZ010000066.1:0-11118 GCA_967720205.1 uncultured Gemmatimonadaceae bacterium
GCGCCGTGCCTAACGACGCGCGTGTGGCGCTGCTCGGCGCCGGTGGAGCGGCCGCTGCCGTGTGTGCCGCGACCGAGCGCTGGACAGGCGCGTCGGTCTCCGTCTGGGGACGCACGGGCGATCGCAGTCGCGCCCTCGCCACGCGCTTCGCCCATGTCACGGCAGTTGCAAGTGCAGCGCTCGCGCTGCGTGACGCCACGATCGTCGTCAACGCGACGCCGGTTGGAATGGGAACCGGTAGCGAGGCCATTCCCGTCAGCGTCGGCGACATCCCGCCTGGTGCGGCTGTCCTCGACCTCGTGTATCGTCGCGCCGAAACGCCCTTCGTTCACGCGGCGATCGCGCGTGGTCTCAGAGCGGCGGACGGACTCATCATGCTCATCGAGCAAGGGGCGCTCGCCTTCGAGCGATGGTTTGGCTTCGCTCCCGATCGCCAGCTGATGCGCCGAGCGTTGGCAGCTCCGGGGCCAGCCCAGCACGCTTCCGCCTAACGGTTGCATCCGTCGGCGCCGCGGTCGCTCGCTCGGCGCTCGCGCTTTGCTTTCCTCGTGTCTGCGCCGTGTGCGAGCGCGCTTTGAACGAACGCGATCGACACGTGCTGTGCGGCGTCTGCGTCGCGCGTCTTTCGCTTCTCGGATCCCCACGCTGTGAGCGCTGCGGACATCCAGGCATCCGGTCCTCGTGCAACTGGTGCCACAACCTCGACGATCGCGTAGGCGTCGCGCGGTCGCTGTGCTGGATGACGGGCGGCACCGGCGGCGAAATCGTGCATGCCCTCAAGTACCGAGGATGGCCAGTGCTGGCTACGCCAATGGCTGAGCGAGTGTCGAGGCTCGACGGTATCCTGCGTCACGGTGCTCGTAACGCGCTGCTCTCTGTCCCGCTCGCCCGAGCGCGCGAACGCGAGCGTGGTTACAACCAGAGCGCCGTTCTCGCGTCGGAGCTGGCGGCGCGCTGGCAAATCCCCGTGTGGAATACCGCGCTCGAGCGCACCCGTGATACGCCGTCGCAAACGGCGTTGACACCGCAGCAGCGTTTAGTCAACGTTGCGGACGCTTTCTCTCTCGTGGCGGCATACCGGGCGCGCTGTCGTGGCGCGCACTTGATCCTCGTCGACGACGTGATCACGACGGGTGCCACCATGAACGCGTGCGCGACGGCAATGTTTGCCGCTGGCGCCCGCTCCGTTGCATACGTGACATTTGGCCGCGCCCGCGCCCCGGGCGACGCGCCAACCTAACGAGGACTCAATACACCATGCCGCACAAAGTTGGCATCAACGGCTTCGGTCGCATCGGCCGCCAAGTCGTACGCGCTGCCAAGGAACAGAACATCGGCGATATCGACTTCATCGCCGTCAACGACCTCACCGACACCAAGACGCTCGCGCACCTGTTCATGTACGACTCGGTGCACGGGCACTTCGACGGATCCTGCATCGCCTCTGCCGATTCGCTCACGATCAACGGCGACGAGATCAAAGTGTTGTCGCAGAAGGATCCGGCGCAGCTACCCTGGCGCGATCTCGGCGTCGACATCGTGCTCGAATCCACGGGACGGTTCACGAGCGCTTCCGACGCGCAAAAACACATCGACGGCGGCGCCAAGAAAGTCATCATCTCCGCGCCGGCCAAAGGTGAGCACATCACCATCGTGATGGGCGTGAACGACAAGAAGTACGATCCCGCGTCGCATCACATCGTCTCCAACGCGTCGTGCACGACGAACTGCCTCGTGCCGATGGTGAAGGTGATCCGTGACGCATTCGGTTTCGTGCATGGGACGATGGTCACCATCCACTCATACACGAACGATCAGAATATCCTCGACCTGCCGCACAAAGATCTGCGCCGCGCTCGTGCAGCGGCGCTCTCGATCATCCCAACGACGACCGGTGCGGCGAAGGCGACCTCGCTCGTCATTCCCGAAGTGAAGGGAAAGATCGACGGCATAGCGATCCGCGTTCCCACGCCCGACGTCTCGCTCACTGAGCTCACTGTCGAAGTCGAGCGACCCGTTACAATCGCCGACGTGAATGGCGCGATGCAGGCAGCGGCGGCGGGAGATCTGCTCGGAATCCTCGCCTACACGGAGGAAGAGCTGGTTTCCGTCGACTATATCGGGAATCCGCACTCGTGCATCATTGACGGCAAGAACACCAACGTCGTCGACAACACGCTCGTGAAAGTCTCTGGCTGGTACGACAACGAGTGGGGCTACGCGAATCGCTGTCTCGATCTCATCCGCTTCATCGGGTCCAAGCTGTAGATGAACAAGCAGACGATCCGCGATCTCGAGCCGGAGCAGATACGCGGCAAGCGTGCGCTCGTTAGGGTCGATTTCAACGTTCCGATCGAGAATGGCAAGGTCAGCGACGATACGCGCATCCGTGCCTCGCTGCTCACCCTGGAGGCCCTCGCGGCCGCGGGTACGCGCGTGGTGCTGCTGTCGCACCTTGGACGGCCGAAAGGGGGCCCTGATCCGAAATACTCGCTCGATCCCGTGGCTGATCGATTGGCCGAATTGATCCCTCGGCCGGTGAAGTTTCACGCGGAGTCGATTGGCGCAGCCACCGTCGCGGCGACAAAAGCGTTAGGCGAAGGCGAGATCCTCCTCCTGGAGAACACGCGTTTTCACCCCGGCGAGGAAAAGAACGACCCCGAGCTGTCTCGCGCGTTCGCCGAGCTGGGAGACTTCTTCGTCAACGATGCATTCGGCTCGGCGCACCGAGCCCATAGCTCCACGGCTGGGGTTGCAGCCCATCTCAAGCCAGCGGTTGCCGGACTGTTGATGGAGCGCGAACTCGAATACCTAGGTCGTGCCCTGTCCAACCCAAAACGTCCTTTCATCGCGATTCTCGGCGGAGCCAAGATCTCGGGCAAGATCGACGTCATCGAAGCCTTGCTGCCCAAGGTCGACGGGTTGCTCATCGGTGGGGCGATGGCCTGCACATTCTACGAGGCCATGGGCCTGGAGACGGGGAAGTCGCTGGTGGAGCCCGATCGCGTGGAATTGGCGCGCGACCTGTTGGAGCGCGCTCGCATGCGTCTGACACTGCCGCACGACTGCGTTGTAGCGCCTTCGCTGGAGCAGCCTAACGCGGCGCATGACGTCAAGCGCGACGCAATCCCCGCCGATGAAGGGATGTACGACATCGGTCCCGACTCCATGGCGTCCTACGCGCGCGCGATTCAAACAGCCAAGACAGTCGTGTGGAATGGACCCATGGGCGTCTTCGAAACGCCGCCTTTCGACCGCGGTACGCGCGCTGTCGCCGAGGCGATGGCGAAAGCGACCGAAAACGGCTGCATAACGATTGTCGGCGGTGGCGATTCAGCGGCCGCCGTCGAGCAAGCTGGGCTCGCCGACAAGATGAGCCACGTGTCCACCGGCGGTGGTGCGTCGCTCGAATTCCTCGAGGGAAAGACGCTTCCGGGCGTCGAGGTTCTAACAGACAAATGAGACGCGTCCGCAGGCCCGTGTTCGCGGCGAACTGGAAGATGCATCACGGTCCCACAGATGCGCGCGAATACTTGCACACCTTCCTCCACGCTTTCGCGCGTCATTCGGACCGCACGGTGATCTTCTTCCCGCCGGCGGCAACTATCTCCGCGTGTGCCGAGGCAACCAAGCAGCGCAGCGAGATCTTGCTCGGCGTGCAGAACATTCACTGGGAAGACAAGGGCGCCTTCACCGGCGAGACGTCCGCCTCTATCGCGCGCGACGCCGGAGCTCACGTCGCGCTCGTCGGACATTCGGAACGGCGCCACGTCTTCGGCGAAACGGATGAAGAGACGGCTCGCAAAGTCGCCGCTGCTGTGCGCGCGGGCCTAACGCCGATGCTTTGTGTTGGTGAGACGCTCGCCGAGCGCGAGCGCGGTGTGACCGAGGAGGTCGTGTTACGCCAACTCACTGCCGGCCTCACACAGCTCGACACGGCGCATGCACCGGAGCTCGCGATTGCGTACGAGCCCGTGTGGGCAATTGGAACCGGCAAGAACTCGACGCCGGAGGATGCGAGCGCTGTGCACGCCACGATCCGTCGTTTCCTCTCCGAACGTCTCGGAGAGCGCGCGAAGCACACCGCGATTCTGTACGGCGGGAGCGTTAATCGCGCCAACGCCGCGGCTCTGCTCGCTGCGAGCGACGTGGATGGACTGCTCGTCGGTGGAGCGAGCCTCGACGCTGTGGGCTGGTCCAAGATCGCCAGCACTTGATTCCAGGTCGTAAGTCCGCGATTTTGTTGCACTTGCCAACGCGCATCTCAGCGCGTGCTTCAGCTGGGTAGCCTCCGCGAATGTTCACGTTCTTTCTCATCCTGCTCGTCATCGACAGCATCGTGCTGGTCTCCGCCATCCTGCTTCAAGCAGGCAAAGGCGGTGGCTTGGCTGCGAGCTTTGGCGGTGTCACAACTGCTGCCGACGCTTTCATCGGTTCTCGTCAGGCAGGCAACCTGCTAACGAAGGCGAGCTGGTGGTCCGGCGGCCTTTTCCTCGGCCTCGCATTCCTGCTCCAGGTGCTTTCCTCGCACCGCGCCGCGCCACGCTCAGTCCTCGATCAACTGCCTGGGCCTGCGTCAACGGCTCCCGCGGTCCCAAAGGGGACGCAGCCCGCCGTTCCGCTCACAACGCCTAAGAAGCAGGACGCTGCGACGCCGCCGAACGCAGGTGGTGCGAAGGGTCCGGTGGAGAAGCCCAAGTAAGAATGGTTCGCACGCCAGATCGCGTTCCGGGGTTCCTCCTCCTCGAGGATGGAACCCTTTTTCGTGGGTCACTCGCAACTGGACGTGACCCCGCACCGTCTGTCGCCGAGGTCGTCTTCACGACGAACCTAACGGGATACCAGGAGGTCTTTACGGATCCCTCGTATCGCGGGCAGATCGTCGTCATGACGGCACCGATGATCGGCAATTACGGCGTCAACTCCGAAGACGGAGAGTCGGAGAGACCGCAGATCGCGGGCGTCGTCGTGCGCGAGTTGTCGCGCAGCTACTCCAACTGGCGCGCGGACGGCGATCTCGGCGCGTGGCTCGCTCGCGCCAACGTGCCAATCCTCGAAGGCATCGACACACGCCAGCTCACTCGGCGCCTTCGCAGCGAAGGCGTTGTGAACGGCGTGATCGCGCCCGGCGAGAGCATCACAGACGAAGCACGCGCGGCGCTCGAAGCCTGTCCTAGTATGGAGGGGCTGGACCTCGCGTCAGTCGTGACGACGAAGGAGCCTTACGAGTGGGGATCGCCTAACGCGAAGTCCCACATCGTCGCGTACGATTTCGGCATCAAGCGCAACATCCTGCGCCTCTTCGAGGAAAACGACTGCCGCGTGACGGTCGTGCCGGCAACGACCTCTGCTGAGGAAACGTTGCAGCTCAAGCCTGACGGTGTCTTCTTTTCAAATGGGCCGGGGGATCCAGCTGCTGTCAGCTACGCGCCCAGAACGATGCGAAAGATCGCTGATTCAAAGGTCCCGATCTTCGGCATCTGCCTGGGCCATCAGATCCTCGGCCTCACGTTCGGCGGCAGCACCGAGAAGCTCCCGTACGGGCACAGGGGAGGGAATCACCCCGTCCGCGACGTAGAGACTGGCCGCGTGCTCATCACGTCCCAGAACCACGGCTTCGCTGTCTCTGGGGACGAGAGCGGCGTCCCCGGGGCCCCAGAGCTCGAGGTGACCCACGTCAACCTCAACGACGGGACGATCGAGGGGATAAAGCACCGCGAACTCCCCGTTTTTGGGGTCCAATACCACCCAGAAGCCGCCCCAGGCCCGCACGACGCTCGGCCTTTGTTCAGGCAATTCATGGCTGCCGTGCGCGGGGCCTGATGACAAGCGTGAACGCGGACTAACGCCGACGACGACCCGGACTAACGCGGAGACTGCTTGTGTTTTTTAACAAACCGCGGTGCCCGCGTCCGCCTTCGCGCTGTCCGCGGTCGTCCGCGCTGTCGCTTTTGGGCCGCTTGAGGGACTGGAGCAAGTCTCGCAAACGCTTGACACACAACACTTAACGGCCTATGTTCGACGAGCCAGCCACCCCTGGGAGCGTCGCTCCCACCTCACGCGCCGATGACTAAAGCCGACCTAGTCGAACACGTAACGGCTCAGATTGCCCAAACGGCTGGGCCCATGATTTCCAAAAAAGACTGCGCGCGCGTCGTTGATGCGTTTCTCGATGCAATCAAGGAAGCGCTTCAGCAGCAGCGGAACATCGAGGTGCGTGGCTTCGGCACATTCAAGATTCGTCATCGAAAAACGCGCATGGCGCGCAATCCTCGTACAGGATCTCCTGTAGAGGTCTCTGCGCGACCAGTTCCAGTTTTCAAGCCATCGAAAGAACTGCGCGCGATGGTCGCCGATCTCGAGCCTCTCCCTGAAGGCCCCAACGACTGAGCGGTTCATCGCTTGCGAGTCGCCCCGTTCTGATGAGCGGGGCTTCTTTTTTGGCCGCGGATTTACGCGGGTTTACGCAGATTGACTTTGGATGAGCTTCGCGACGATCCGCGAAAACCCGCGGCAAAAAAAGAGCGGTGGGGTACTTAAGTCGTGTCGGTATGCTGCGTTCTGTCGATATTATGTGTTCATGCGCGTAGGACTTCGTCTCTTCGCTTCATACGCTGACGCGCTCGGCACGCGCTCGCTGGACGTCACGCTCGCGGACGGCGCTACTGTGCGCGACGCGCTGGCGTATGTGCGTGCGTTACCCGGAGCCGACGGGCTTCCACCCGCACCGCTCGTGGCAGTGAACGCCGAATATGCTCCGCTCGATCGAACGTTGACCGCGGGCGACGAAGTCGCACTGATCCCGCCGGTAGCCGGCGGATGAATCACGTCGCGCTCGTCACCGAGCCAATCGACGTCGCGGCGCTGCTCGCGCGCGTGTCCTCTCCAACGGTCGGCGCCGTCGCGTCGTTCTTTGGAACGGTGCGCAACGTGAACGAAAATCGCGCGGTGACCGGCATCGAGTATTCTGCCTACGAAGAGATGGCCGAGCGTGAAATACACGCGATCGTCGCCGAGGTAGCGGGGGGGGGGAAATTCGACAGCGTAGCGCCGACGATCGCGATCGAGCACAGGCTCGGCGAGCTTTCGTTAGGCGACATCAGCGTCGCGATCGCCGTCTCGCACGCGCGTCGGGCCCCAGCGCTTGACGCCTGCCGCTACGTGATCGAGGAGCTCAAGACGCGTGTCCCGATCTGGAAGCGCGAGCACTACGCGGACGGAACGCGCGCGTGGGTCGACAATCGCAACACCGTCGCGGTGCCAGAGGTCACTCGCTAATGGCCGCTCCGACGACGCTCACCGACCAGTTCGGGCGACGCATCGAGTATCTGCGCATCTCAGTCACGGATCGCTGCAACTTCCGTTGCGTGTATTGCATGCCACTCGACGGGCTGCCGTGGCTGCCAAAGGCTGAGATACTCACGTACGAGGAGATCACGGAGATTGTTAGGCAGCTCGCGCCGCTCGGGCTGCGCAGGCTCCGCATAACGGGTGGCGAACCGACGATCCGTCCGGACCTCGTCACGCTCGTGCGCATGCTCCGCTCCGTTCCAGGGATCGAAGACATCTCGCTCTCGACGAACGGAGTGAAGCTCCCGGACCTCGCCAAGCTGCTGCACGACGCTGGCCTCGATCGAGTGAACATGAGCGCCGACTCTCTTCGCCCGGAGCGCATCTCGGCGATCGCGCGGCGCAGCCTCGGCTTCGAACCGCGTGTAGCCGCGCGAGCCGCACAGGATGCAGGGCTCGATCCGATCAAGCTCAACATGGTCGTTTTGCGCGGAATCAACGACGACGAGGTGGAAGATTTCGCGCGCCTTACGATCGACAATCCTTGGCACGTGCGCTTCATCGAGCTGATGCCCGTTGGCGACATGCGTGAGCTCACGTGGGACCATGTCGTGCCAAGTGACGAGATCCTCGACCGTATAAGAGCGCTCGGCGCACTCGCGCCGGACGGCGGCCCCGCGCGCGGCAACGGACCCGCTAAGTACTTCCGTCTCGCTAACGCGGCCGGAACTGTCGGCATCATCACGCCAATGACACACACGTACTGCGGCTCGTGCAACCGCGTGCGCCTAACGGCGGACGGTCGCTTACGCACGTGCCTCTACGGCGATCACGAGGTCAACCTGCGCGATCCGCTGCGCGCCGGCCACGCGCTGGAGCCGCTTTTCCGCCAGGCGTTGGCCGAAAAGCCGAAGGAGCATAACCTGCTGCAGATGCGGGTCGGCGGCCTGCGCGCGCTCTCTCAAGTCGGCGGCTAAGAGTTTGCGAACGCCTCACTCGGGCGAGAGCCGCGCGTGAGAATTGTCATGTTCGTCATCGGCGTGGCCGCGGTGCTACTGAGCCAGATTGTGCTCGCCGCCGCCTTCACCGGCGTCGGCCTGCGCATGCGCCGCGCATTCGGCCTAACGAAGCTTGGGCTGAACGAATGCTTCGACGCGTTCTGGATCGGGCTGAGTGTGGTGATCCTCGCCGTGATGCTCTGGAACTTTGTGTTCCCCATCAACGGTGTAATGCTCGTCCTGGTGCTGGCCGCTGGCGCCGCCGGGATCGTGCTCTGGCGAGGCTCGTTAGGTGGCATTCTCGAGGGTGAAAACTGGCGCGGCAACCGATGGTCGTGGGCGGCAATTGGTGTCGCAGCGCTCTGGGTCGCGAATCAGGGACTCGGCGAGATGACGTACTACGACTCGGCGCTGTACCACATGCAAGCCGTACAGTGGGCCGAGCGCTATCCCGTGGTGCCGGGACTCGTGAACCTCTCCGCACCGCTCGCCTACAACAACGCGAGCCTGCTCTACAGCGCGATGCTCGATCAGGGACCGTGGGCCGGTATAGGCTTCCGTCTCGCAAACGGACTTCTCGTACAGGTCTTCTTGCTGCGCATGATCGTCGCGGTCGCACGGCTGACGACGGATCCCCTCAAAGCAGGCGCGCGCGAGATGTTCGCTGCGCTACTCATACCCGCAGCGATCAGTTTCTCGTTCTTCAGTCGCCTGTCGAGCTACGCGACAGCCGCGCCAAACGCGATCGTGCTGCTCGTTGTCGCCGAGCGGCTGTACGCGCTGCTGGCTGCGCCGCGTGGCGATCCTCGCGAAGCCGGGTACGACGTCGTCAGCATAACGACGCTGAGCGCTGCCTGCGTGGCGATCAAGTTGTCGGCCGTCGTCTTTTGCGCGCTCGCGCTCGCTCTCGCTCTCGTCGTGTGGCTGCGGCGCGCCGAGAGCAGGGGCGATGTATCGCGCGTTGTAACTTGGGCGTTAGGCAGCGCCCTGCTCATCGGTGGCGCCTGGACGGCGCGCGGCGTCGTGCTGAGCGGCTACCCGGCGTTCCCCAGCCGGGTGGTGAGTGTTCCCGTCGATTGGCGCGCTCCAGCTGAACACGCCGACGCCGAGTACGCCCTTGTGGAGCATTCCAGCAAAGCGTCTACGATGCTGAACGATGTCATCTCCGGCCGAGACCGTTGGGGATGGCTCCCGCGTTGGACGCGAGTGCAGCTGCGCGAGCCGTTCTACGTCTTCATCCCGCTCGCGCTCGGTCTCCTCGCTGCGCTGTGGCTTGCGCTTGAAAAGGCGCGTGCGGGCCCGGCCGCGGCCGTCGTTAGGGATCAAACGCTCTGGATGCTTGTGCCGATCTTCGGGGCGCTCTTCGCGTGGTTCTGGCTCGCGCCTGAGGGCCGCTACGCTGCAGGGTTTGCCTGGGCGCTTCCCGCGCTCTTGGGAGCGCGTGCATGGAAGCTTCGTATTGCACGTGGCGCCACCGTGCGGTCGCGCTTCATTCCAATCAGCGCCGCGGTTCTAGCCGCAATCACTATGATCGACGTGCCGCTCACAGTCGCGCAGAATGAGAGTCCCGGCGCCGTCGTAAAGACGATCATCAAGCAGAACGTGAAGCTATGGGAGCCGGGAACCTGGACGGAGCGACTGCCAGTCCCGCCGCTCGACACGTTCACGACGCAAAGCGGCCTCGTGCTCAGTGTGCCGAAGGATCGCTGCTTTGATGCGCCACCGCCGTGCACGCCGAATCCCGCGCCTAACCTCGAGTTGCGCTCGCCGCCTGATCTTCGCTCTGGCTTCCGCGTCAACGGAGCGTGGGCGATGCGGGATTGGCCGTCCACGGCGCGTCCGAAGTTCCTTGAATCTTGGCGTCAATCGCGCGCGAAATAGGGCCGCGTTAGTTTTCGCCGCGCCATTACACATCTCGCAGAAGGAAAACGACTCCGATGGTGGATCTGATCACCGTAGTCGGCGCCGGAAACGTCGGCGCGACCGCCGCTCAACGTCTCGCAGAGAAAGAGCTCGCGAAGACCGTTGTGCTCGTTGACGTCCTCGAGGGAGTGCCGCAGGGGAAAGGACTGGATCAATGGCAATCGGCGCCAATCGAGAGCTACGACACGCGCGTCATTGGAACCAATAGCTACGATGAAACAGCCGGATCCGACATCGTCGTCATAACGGCGGGCATCGCGCGCAAACCAGGGATGTCGCGCGACGACCTGCTGAACACAAACGCCGGCATCGTGAAGTCGGTGTCCGAGCAGATCGCGCGCTCCTCACCGCACGCGATCATCATCGTCGTCTCGAATCCTCTGGACGTGATGTGCTATGTCGCCAAACACGTGACGGGTTTCCCACGCGAGCGTGTGTTAGGCATGGCGGGTGTTCTCGATACCGCGCGATATCGCGCGTTCCTCGCCGAAGCACTCGACATTTCGGTGCGCGATATCCAGGCGATGGTGTTAGGCGGGCATGGGGATACGATGGTCCCGCTCATCTCGTACACGACGGTCAGCGGCATTCCGATTACGCAGTTGCTCGAGAAGTCCAAGCTCGACGCAATCGTTGATCGCGCGCGCAATGGCGGCGCAGAGATCGTGAAGCATCTCAAGACAGGCTCGGCGTACTACGCACCGTCCGCGGCTGCTGTGCAAATGGTCGAGGCGATCGTGCTCGATCAGCGTCGCATCCTTCCGTGTTCAGCGTGGCTCGAAGGCGAATACGGGATGTCCGGCCTCTACCTCGGCGTTCCCTGCAAGCTCGGGGAGGGCGGACTCAAACAGATCGTGGAAGTCGAGCTTACAGCCCAGGAACGTGCGGCCTTGGAGAAGAGCGCGGA
>CBQVAZ010000067.1:0-10933 GCA_967720205.1 uncultured Gemmatimonadaceae bacterium
TCGCCGCGCTCCTCGTCGAGGCGGACCTCATCAAGTTCGCGCGACGACCGGTCACCGCGGCGCACGCCACGCAGCTGGGCACCGACGCGCGCCAGATCGTTGAGTACATCCACGCGGCGCAACAGGCCGCGAAGAGTCCAGAACCAGCGCAGGCGGCAGCGTGAGCTTCGACTGGACCTGGTTCGTGCCTTTGGCGCTCTTGTTAGGCGCGGCTGCATTCGCCGGGCTCCTGCTCGAAGTGCGCCGACGGCGACAAAGTCTGCATCGCTTCGCGGAGGATCCACTCCTCCGGCGCCTGGTGCCGGCGGGATCGCTGGATCAAGGGCGCGGTCGGGAGATGCGGTTGAGCGGGGCCGTGGCGCTTGCAGCGCTCGCGCTTGCCGGGCCGCGCTGGGGAGTCGAGCAGCGCGCTGTGCGCGGCGAAGGGATCGACGTGGTTCTCGCGCTCGACGCCTCACTGTCGATGCTGGCTCAGGACGAACGTCCCAGCCGTCTCGAAAGGCTGAAGCAGGAAGTTCGACGATTGTGGGCACTGTCGCCGGCGGATCGCTTCGCCATGCTCGCCTTCGCCGGACGCAGCTACATCCTCACTCCATTGACTGGTGACGAAGGTGCGCTCGAGCTCTTTCTTGACAACCTGGATCCGTCGATCGTCGGACAAGCAGGGAGCTCGTTGTCGCGCACTGTGAGTCAGGCCATCGACCTGCTGCTCGCGACGCAATCAGCCGGCGACAAAGCGGTCGTTGTCATGAGCGACGGCGAGGCGTTCGAAGAAGCGCAAGAAGTCGCAACCGCGGCGCAGCGCGCGGCGAGCAACGGCATTACGATAGTGACCGTGGGCTTCGGCACGCCGGAAGGCGCCACGATCCCCATTCGCGAGGGTGATCGCATAACGAGCAAGCGCGACGAGAACGGGAACGTAGTGAACACTCGATACCATCCGGAGTTGCTCTCGTCGTTGGCATCAGCGACGCGCGGCACGTTCGTGGAGGCCAACGCGAGCGACAAGGCGTCGCGCGTGCGCCAGGCCCTCTCCGAGCTGCGCACGAGCACGCGCACAATTCAGGCAGGGCGAACGCGCACGCCTCGTTTTCAGCTTCTTGTTTTTCCGGCGCTGCTACTGCTGATACTCGACACGTGGCTGCGCGAACGCCGCCATGCGCCGATCCGAGTGCAGGCGAGGGCACTAGCAACAGCGACCGTGCTCCTGCTGACGCTCGCGAGCTGCCACCTTCCGTCGCGCTACGCGGCGGACGCGGCCAAAGCGTACCACGCGGGCGACGTTGCGCGGGCGGCGGCACTTTATCGTTATGCGCTCGAGCGTGCGCCGACATCGGGAACGCTCGCCTACGATTACGGCACGGCGCTCGTCACGATGGACTCACTCGGACTCGCGGCCGAGCCGCTGGAGCGCAGCGTGCGAGTTCGCGATGAAGAGCTGCGCTTCCGGTCCTTGTTCAACTTAGGGCTAGTGCATCTCAAGCGCGGTCTCAAGGGTGAGCCGTCGTCCGACAGCACTCGTCAGGCGCTCGAAGCGGCGCTGGAGACGTACAAGCGCGCGCTGCGAATGCGTTCCGACGATTTCGACGCGAAGTGGAATTACGAGCTCGCGCTGCGCGAACAGGAGAAGAACGGCGGTGGTGGTGGGGGTGGTGGCGGTGGTGGAGGAGGTGGCGGCGGAGAACGTCCCGAAGATCAACCCGCGAGCCAGCGACCGGCTGGCGGCCTCGGTGAGCAGCAGGCCGAGCAGCTGCTCAACAGCGCGGCACGTGAAGAGCGGCAGGTGCAAGGAAAGCAGCAGCAGAATCGTCCGCGGCCGCCTAACGTGGGCAAAGACTGGTGAGCAGGGCTCGTATCCGGTGCTTGGCGGCAGCGCTTGCCGCGTTAACGCTCCCTTTGGCTGGGCAGGCGCCGGCCGTCGTCACGCAAGCGCCGGTCGATCCCGCGGCAGACATCGCCTTCCACGCCGTCCTCCTTCCACACGATATCTACGTAGGCCAGCAGGCGACGTATCAGGTCGGCGTCTTCATCGCGGAAGACGCGCGCGCTCGCTTGCGGCGCAATCCGGAGTTCATTCCGCCGGAGCTGCGCGCGATGCTGGGCTACGACCTGGTGTCGCCGACGACGTTCATTCGCATGGCCGGACCTCGGCGCTACGAGGTGCACGTCTTTCAGCGCGCGATCTTCCCGCTCGTCGCGGGGCGTCACGCCATAGCGCCCGCGCGACTCAGCTACTCGCTGCCGCTTTCGACGTCGTTCTTTAGCCGAGAGGAAAGCCGAACGCTGCGAGCCGAGAGCCTAACGGTCATCGCCCGTGACCCGCCGCCCGGTCCGGCCGGGCGACCGTCGGACTTCGCGGGAGCGGTCGGCATGCTCAGCGTCGAGCGTCGCGCAGACACCGATCGTCCCCAGGTTGGGCGACCATTCGTCCTGACGGTCGCCGTGCGCGGCGTCGGCAACATTGCCCTGCTGCCCCGGCCGAGCGTACGCCTAACGTGGGCCCAGCTGGTGCAGGGTTCGGAGCGCGTGCAGATCGACACGACTGGCCCGCTCGTGCGCGGCGTCAAGGAATTCGACTATATCGTGACGCCCACCGCAGCGGGTGTGCATAGCGTCCCGGCGCTTCAGTACGCGTACTTCGATCCGTACGCTGGGCGCTACGCGAATGCCACGGTGGCGGACCTGGCGCTGACTGTCGCGCAGGGGACGCTCGTCGCGGCGCGCCCGCAGGTCGGTGAAGGCGCTGAGCCTCTCAGCATCCGGCGCTCGTATCGCGGATCGCTGCCACCGCCCATTTCATCATACGCTTCGTACTGGCTCGCCCTTGCTGCGGCTCCGATTCCTGCAGCCGGCGTAGCGTTCGTTAGGCGCGCTCGTCGGCGCGCCGTGCGTCGCAAAGGGCACGCCCTGCACCAGCTCGCGGCGCACAGGAGCTCGGCGGGTGGGGCCGCTGTCCGTCGCGCGCTGACGACCGCTCTCGCGGACCGGCTACAGGTGGATGCGGCGACTCTGGCCGACCCACGCCGCATCGTGCGCGCGCTGCGCAGGCGTGGCGTTACGCGCGAGACCGCGCATCAAGCCGCGCATCTGCACGCCGAGCTGGATGCGGCTGTCTTTGGTGGTTCGCAACAAGCCGTCGATCCGGCCGTCGCCGCACGGGCAGCCAAGATCTTCGACGCCATCGACCGCGAAGCGACGCACCGGCGGTCCTCGTTAGGTAGGCTCGGCGGCTTTGCCTCGGCCTTTCTGCTTGTTGCGGGCGCGTCCGTGGCCGGAGCGAGCCAGGCTCCGTCTGTCGATGCGCAGACTTTCGAGCGCGGTGTGGCGCTCTATGAATCGGGCGCGTACGCCTCGGCCCAGCGCATATTTGCGGCGTTGGCTGCCGCTGAGCCTCGCGCCGGGGATGCATGGGCGAACTCCGGAACGAGCGCGTGGCAGGCGCACGATACAGCCGGTGCCGCTGTTTCGTGGCAGCGTGCGCTGCGTTTGGATCCGCTGGACAGCGAGACCCGTGAAAGACTGGACATGGTTCCCAGCTTCAGAAGCGGGGTTTTCGGCGATGTTCCGCCGTTGCCATTGAGCGTGGTCGTATGGGTCGGCGCTATTGCGTGGGCCGCGGGCTGGGGACTGCGACCGATCCGGCGCCGCTGGCCGTCGGTCGCAGCGACCGGATCCCTGATCGTCGCCGGTGCGACTCTCGTCATCGGCGTTAGGCTCAGTGAAATCGCGCACGGGCGGCAAGCCGCGGTGGTGCGCGCGCCGGAGCGGCTGCGCGACGGCCCCTCGTTAGGTGCCGATCTCGCCGAGGAGGTCATGCTCGGCGAAACCGTGCGCACGCCAACCGCGCGCGGGACGTGGACTTTCGTTCGCCTCGCCGACGGCCGAGAGGGCTGGCTGCCAACGGAAGATCTCGTATCGCTCGAGGTTCGCGACTGAGGTGCCGCTCGGCTCCACTCTAGCGGGCACGAGCGCGAACGTCGCGGCGCGCATTGCTGTGCTCCCATCCGCGGTCGCCGATCAGATTGCGGCCGGTGAGGTCGTCGAGCGTCCAGCGTCGGCAGTCAAGGAGCTGATCGAGAACTCGCTCGACGCCGGAGCGACGCGCATCGACATCGAGGTGGAGGAAGGAGGGCTAGCCTCCATTCGCGTGAGCGACGACGGCATCGGCATGTCACTGGAGGATGCTCGACTCGCCATCGAGCGCCATGCAACGTCGAAGATTCGCGGCGTCTCCGATCTGGTCGGTGTTGCGACCTTCGGTTTTCGCGGCGAGGCATTGCCGTCCATAGCGTCGGTGTCCCGCTTCGAGCTGGTGACGGCGCCTAACGTGCCTCCGGGCACTCGCATCCGCGTGAGCGGCGGTGCCCTCGACGCCGCCGAGGAGGCTGTTCGCCAGCGCGGCACGACCGTCACCGTGCGAGATCTTTTCTACAATGTGCCGGCGCGGAGAAAGTTCTTGCGCAGCGCACGCAGCGAGTGGCGTGCGATCGTCGACGCAGTTACCAACGTGGCGCTGGCCCGGCGTGACGTGCACCTAACGCTGGCACATCAGGGGCGAGCCCTGGTCGATCTGCCGCCCACCGCGCGCTTGCGCGCGCGCATCGCCACACTGTGGGGTTCGCGGTCGGCGGACCGATTCATCGACGTGAGCGACATTCACGGACCGCTCACGGTGATGGGACTTGCCGAGCGTCCCTCGGACGTCGGAACAGCGACTCGGCGTGCCGCGCTTCTCGTGAATGGACGCCCAGTGCGCGACGCGGGAATGATCCGGGCGGCCGAAGCCGCGTATCGCAGCACGTTGCCTGCTGGTGTTCGTCCCTCGCTCATCCTCGAGGTGACGCTTCCAGGCGACATGGTGGACGTCAATGTGCATCCAGCCAAAGCGGAGGTGCGCTTCCGCGATCGCTGGACGGTAGAGCGCGCGATCGAGGCAGCCGTTAGGCGGGCTTTGGGGACGAGCGATAGCGCCGCTGTGTTCACGCACTGGCGTCCGGCACCGCGTGCGGTCGACGCGGCGCCACCTAACGAAGCATCTCCCTACTTCGACGAAGGCAATGGCGCTGGCTCGGCGATCCTTCCGATTCCGGCCGTCCCTTCCGACGACGACACCCTGTTCGCGATCGAGGAAGGAGTCGACGCGGCAACACAGCATCCGGTAGAGCGCGCAGCGCTCCAAGCCGACATCATCCAGCTGCGGCGCACGTACCTGCTGTTCGAGCACGACGACGGCGTCGTCCTCGTCGATCAGCACAGCGCGCACGAGCGAGTGCTGTATGATCGGCTTATGCACGCGTTCGAAGCGGGGAAAATGCCGTCGCAGCGGTTGCTCTTTCCCGAGACGCTGCATCTCAGCAGCAGCGAGCTGGAAGCGCTCGATGAGCATCGCGCCGATCTCGAGAAAATCGGCTTCGAGATCGAGGACTTTGGAGGGCAGAGTATCGTCGTGCACAGCGTTCCTGTGCTGCACGCGCGCTTCGACGCGATGCGCTGTCTGCGCGAGACGCTCGCGAGCCTGACAGGCGATCGTGGGCCGGCCGTGCATAGTCGCCACGAGCACCTTGTGGCAACGATGGCGTGCAAGGCAGCGATCAAGGCCGGAGACGCGCTGCAGAGCGGCGAGATGCAGGCACTGTTGCGCGATCTGTCACGCGTGTCGTTCGCGGCGCACGATGTACACGGGCGCTCGGCTGTCGTGCGGCTCTCGTGGATGGAGCTGGAGCGTCGGTTTGGCCGACGTTAGGCTTCGGATCATCGTCGGACCCACGGCCGCCGGCAAGTCAGCACTCGCACTCGCGCTCGCTCGCAGCACCGGCGCCGCAATCATCAGCGCCGACTCGCGCCAGGTCTACCGCGGCTTCGACATCGGCACCGCGAAGCCGTCACCTAACGAGCAAAAGGAGGTGCCGCACGTCGGCATCGATGTTGTTGCTCCGGAAGCGCGCTACTCCGCCGCGCGGTTTGCCGTCCTGGCGCGCGCTGCCATCACCGATTACAGCGCTCAGGGACGCGACGTCGTCGTCGTCGGAGGTACCGGTTTTTACATCCGCGCGCTGGTGAGCCCGCTCTTCCCGGAGCCGGAGCTCGACGAGCGTCATCGCGCGGAGCTTGGCCGCTATCTGGCTACCATGGACACCCTGACTCTGCGCGAGTGGTGTGTCCAGCTAGATCCGCCCCGCAGCACGCTTGGCCGCACGCAACTGCTTCGCGCGCTGGAGATAGCATTGCTCACCGGTCGCAGACTATCCGATCACTTCCGCACGCAGGGCGACGAGGGTGAGATCAGCGCGCGATACCTCGTCGTAGATCCCGGCAAGCCGTTGACGCAGACTATCGAGAATCGCGTAGACAAGATGCTCGACGGCGGTTGGATAGATGAGGTGCGGAGGCTCGTTTCAGGCGTGCCGTCCACCGCACCAGCCTGGAACGCTACGGGCTATGAGATGCTCCGTCGTTATGTTGCAGGCGACGAAGCTCTTGATTTGGCCTCGGTGCGGAGCCGTATCATTCAGGACACGCGCCAGTACGCCAAGCGGCAGCGCACGTGGTTTCGCCACCAACTTCCGGGGGACATGCAGACACTCGATCCTAACGAGCCGGCAGCGTTCGAGCGAGCGCTCGCCTGGTGGAGAGGAGGCCAATAGTGGCAATGCGGGTCGGCATTACCTGTTACCCGACGTATGGCGGTTCCGGGGCTGTCGCTACCGAGTTGGGCATGGCGCTCGCGTCGCGCGGGCACGAAGTGCACTTCATCACATACCGCCAACCGTTTCGACTGCCGCGCTTCCTTCCTCGCGTCTATTTGCACGAAGTGGACGTGGGAAAGTACCCCCTGTTCGAGTACCCGCCCTACGACTTGGCGCTTGCAGTGCGCATGCACGAAGTCGTGCGCTCGCACAAACTCGACCTTTTGCACGTGCACTACGCGATTCCGCACGCGACGAGTGCCTGGATCGCAAAGGAAATGCTGCGCAAGGACGGCGAGGATATCACGGTCATCACGACGCTGCACGGAACCGACATCACGCTCGTCGGCCAGGATCGTTCGTACTATCCGATCACGCGCTTCTCTATTGAGAAGTCCGACCGCATAACCGCCGTTTCAGTCTTCCTGAAGAAGGAGACGATCGCCGCCTTCGGCTGCACGGGTTGCGACGTCGAGGTCATTCACAACTTCATCGACCCCGACGTGTACCGCCGCGCTCGTTATGCATCGCAACTGCGCGATGTGGCGGGCGACAGGAAGGTCCTCATCCACGTGTCGAACTTTCGCGAGGTTAAACGCGTGCGCGACGTCGTGCGCATCTTCGCGCGCGTGCAGCGAGAGATCCCGAGCATACTCGTTATGGTTGGTGACGGCCCAGACCGGGCGGATGCCGAGGAAGAAGCGCGTCAACAGGGGCTCGCGGACGCGGTTCACTTCCTCGGAAAGATCGATACTGTCGCACCGCTGCTCGCCTCGTCCGATCTCTTTTTGCTTCCCAGCAACTTCGAATCGTTTGGCTTGAGCGCGCTCGAAGCGCTGGCGTGTGGAGTTCCGGTCGTCGGCTCCAACGCGGGCGGCTTACCCGAAGTCGTGCGCGAAGGCGTGACAGGCATGCTGCGGCCCGTCGGCGATCTGGACGGCATGGTCACAGCCGCTATCGAGATACTCGGTAATCCCGAGCGCTGGCACACGATGAGCGAGGCCGCCGCGGCCGACGCCCGCGCGCGTTTTTCGCGCGATGAGATCGTGAGTCAATACGAGGCGCTCTACATCGATGCCATAGCGAGTGCGGCGGCACTGTCGCCGACGAAGTCGCCCGCCTAACGCATGACCGTCTTTCAAGCGATCGTGCTCGGCGTGTTGCAAGGCCTCGCCGAGTTCCTTCCGATTAGTTCGTCCGCACATCTCGCGCTCGCCCCGTGGGTCTTTCGCTGGCAGGATCCTGGCCTCGCGTTCGACGTCGCGCTGCATTTGGGTACGCTCGTGGCCGTGTTGTGGTACTTCCGCCGCGAATGGATCGCGCTGATCGCATCGGCCTTCGAGATCCTTCGCAAACGATCGATTGAGACACCGGAGCAGTGGCGAGTCGTCTTTCTCGCCCTGGGCACGATTCCCGGCGCGATCGCAGGAGTCTTGCTGGAAGACGCGGCTGAGACGAGCCTGCGCTCTCCCGCGCTCATTGCTACGATGCTCATGATCATGGGCGTCGTGCTGTGGGCCGCCGATCGTTATGCAGCAACCGATCGTCCGCTCGCGAGCATGCGCTGGCGTGAGGCGCTGCTCATCGGAACCGCGCAAGCGTTCGCGCTGATTCCTGGTGTTTCACGCTCGGGGGCGACGATGTCAGCGGCCCGCGTTCTGCGGTTTGACCGGCAGAGCGCCGCTGTGTTCAGCTTCCTGCTGAGTATGCCGATCACCGCGGCCGCGGCTGTCGTCAAAGTGCCGGACGCGATCGACGCCGGTGGGTATTCGGCGGCACTCATCGCAGGCGTGCTCGCGGCGGCGTTGAGCTCCTGGCTGGCGATCGCCGTGCTGCTGCGCTACCTGGCGCGCCACTCGTTCGGCATCTTCGCGCTCTACCGGTTGTTGTTAGGCGCCGTGATCCTGACGCTCGTGGCCGCGCGTGGCTGACGCCCTCGTCGCGGAGCTCGACGGGTTGGGCGCCGAGGCCATCGCGCGCGAGCTGGACCTCCCGCTGGTTCAGCTGTATGACGAAGTCACGTCGACGATGGACATCGCCGCCACGTTAGGCGACCAGAGCTCGCCCGCAGGTTCATTGGTGATCGCCGCCGCGCAGCGTACCGGTCGCGGACGCGGGGGGCGTCGCTGGGCATCGCCAGCGGGCAAGGGACTCTGGCTCACATTGCTCGAACGCCCCAACGACGCGAGCGCTCTCTCGGTTCTTCCGCTGCGAATCGGCTTGCGCCTCGCGGGCGTCCTGGAGCGTTGGACTTCGGGGCCGATCCAGCTCAAGTGGCCCAACGACCTCTACGTCGGCGGCGACAAACTGGGCGGAATCCTGATCGAAGCGCGCTGGCGCAACCATCGCTTGGACTGGGTGTCGATAGGAATCGGGATCAACTTTTCGGCGCCCGACGCCATTCCCAATGCGGCGTACCTAACGAACGGCGCCACGCGGCGCGACGTTCTGGCCGAGATGATCCCCGCATTGCGAGCGGCAGCCGCCGCGAGAGGCTCGTTAGGAGACTCCGAGCTGGCCGCGTACACGGCGCGGGACTTGGGCGTAGGACGCCGTTGCCGCACACCCGTCGAAGGCGTCGTCCAGGGCATCAATGCGGACGGGGAACTGGTGGTCGAAACGCCCGCCGGCGAGCGGCGATATCTTACGGGTAGCCTCGAGCTCGACCCGTAACGGTCTCCCTTAGACCTCTGACCTCAGACCCATGCTCTTGGTTTTCGACGTCGGCAACACGGAAACTACGATCGGTGTGTTCGCCCGCGAGGAGCTACGCGCGCACTGGCGCATCACTACCGACGTTGCGCGGACGCCTGACGAACTCGCGCTCGTCATCGGTGGTCTGCTGCACGGCGCCGGCATCGCAGCGAAGGAACTGACGGGCGTCTGCATCGGCTCTGTCGTCCCGATGCTCACCGCGCCGCTGGCCGAGGCGTGCCAGAACCTAACGCGGCTACGTCCGATCATCGTGGACGGCAGGTCGCCGCTGCCGATCACGCTCGACGTCATCGAACCGCAGACCGTTGGCGCCGATCGCATCCTGAACACGCTCGCTGCCAGCCGCCTGTTCGCGCGTGACACAATCGTGGTGGACCTCGGCACAGCCACGACGTTCGACTGCATCACGAAAGACGGTGTCTTCCTTGGTGGCGTCATCGCTCCCGGCGTGCGCACGGCGATGGAGACGCTCGTGAGGCGCACGTCCAAACTGCCGCAGACCGAGCTTTACGCACCCAGCGAGGTCATCGGCCGCCGCACCGAGGACTGCATCCGTTCAGGCGTGGTCTTCGGCTCGGCGGAAGCGATCGACGGGCTCGTTAGGCGCATCCGCGCCGAGTGGCCGGGCGACGACGAGCCGCTCGTTGTCGCGACAGGAGGTCTCGCCGAGGCATTGGCGCCGTTCTGCGAGTCCATTGAGCGAGTCGTTCCGGAACTCACGCTCGTGGGTCTCCGCATGGCTTACGAGCTAATCACGGCAGCTCCCTTCGAATCAGCGGCGAACATCTCTTCCGCGCCCAACCGATCTCTGCATTAAATCATTGCAGGATAGGCATTTAGCCCCACATCGCGTTCGCAGTTCCCCGACTTGATAAGGCATCAGGGCTCCGTTAGACTTGTCACCCTGTTAGCACTCACCACTGACGAGTGCTAAGTCATCATCAAATGCCCAATTAGGAGGGGTGAAACGCTATGGCAACTAAAAGCGCAGCGTCCGTGAAGGTAAATCCTCTCGCGGACCGAGTAGTCGTGAGGGCGCTCGAGGACGCCGAGACGATGCGCGGTGGTTTGTATATCCCGGACACCGCCAAGGAAAAGCCGCAGCAGGGAGAGATCGTTGCCGTCGGCCCCGGTCGCTTCGAGGATGGGAAGCGCGTGCCAATGGATGTGAAGGCGGGCGACAAGGTGCTCTACGGCAAGTACAGCGGCACCGAAGTCACCGTCGACGGCGAACAGCTCCTCATTCTGCGCGAGTCCGACGTGCTCGCGATTATTAACTAGTACCGTTCCAACTCCCGTGCCTAACGTGCGACGGTTCGCCCGACACACGTTGGAACGGCTCTAAGCGTTCACGTCACCCACGCACTCACCTAACGACATCATCTCCGATCAGGAGCAAACGCAATGGCTGCAAAGGAACTCCATTTCAATACTGAGGCGAGAGCTGCGCTCAAGCGCGGCGTCGATAAGCTCGCCGAAGCAGTGAAGGTCACGCTCGGCCCCAAGGGCCGGAACGTTGTCATCGAAAAGAA